>CAYNPB010000041.1:3873-8817 GCA_964399005.1 uncultured Sangeribacter sp. | reverse complement strand
CCTGAATCCTGAAACCTGAAACCCGAAACCTGAAACCTAAAAAAAACAATGATATATGGCTAACGATATTAATGAGATTATTGCGGCGCTTGGGCAGGAGCTGAAGGCTCCGATCAATGCCATCACAAGTTTTGCGCGACTCCTTTGCAATACGGATGATCCTGCGAAGAAACGCAGGTATGCAGACATCATACAGTCTAACAGCAATCTTGTGCAGTCTATTCTGGATGATATGCTGGATAATGCAGGCAATGGTAATGTGCAGGCTCCCGCTCCCGAGAGCAATCATGAGACTGTGGCGATACCTATGCAGCAGGATGAGGAGGATGACAATATTGGGCTCTATACGTCGCCTCATAAGGATAAGAGCGAGCGTCCGACACTGCTTGTGGCAGAAGACAATGAGAGCAATTATTTCCTGATTTCTTCGCTTCTCGAGGATGATTATAATCTTCTTCATGCCTGGAATGGCAGGGAGGCTGTGGAGATGTTCTCGGAGCATCGTCCGGATCTGATATTGATGGATATCAATATGCCGCTGATGGACGGATATGAGGCTACGCGCAATATCCGGCAGTTGTCGGAGACGGTGCCGGTTGTGGCTGTGACTGCATATGCTTTTGCGTCAGACAGGACGCGCATCATGGAGAGCGGCTTCAACAGCTACGTCTCGAAGCCCATCAACGCCGACCGCCTAATCGCCGAAATCAACCGATTGCTGGCGTAGTGCGTAGCGCGTATCGCGTAACGCGTAGCGCGTAACGCGTAGCGCGTATCGCGTAACGCGTAACGCGAAAAGAGGCTGTCTAACAAGTTTAGGCAGCCTCTTTTACTATTTAAGGAATTTGAGGATTTAGGATTGACGGGGGTAATTATTCAGACATGAAAGTGTCGATGGCTTTGGCTAATTCTTCGCCTCGCAGATTATTGCCAAGCAATTTATGGTCTCCATCCACAATATACATCGTCGGCACAGCCGAGACTTTATAAAGCTTCGATATCATATCATCCGCATCCCTATAATTTTGCCAGGGAAGCTTTTCCTGATCCAAAGCCTTCTGCCAGGCTGCCTCATCATCGTCGATCGAAATACTTACAATGTCAAAACCCTGATCCTTATGCTTATCATAAATGGATTTCAAATTAGGAATCTCTGCACGACACGGACGACACCATGATGCCCAGAAATCAAGAATCACGACTTTCTTACCTTTGCAAAGCTCAGCAAAAGAAGTATCTCCGACTTTAAAATCCTTAACCTCCTCACCTACTTTTCCGGCAGGGAACAATTGGTCGAATACCTGCTTCCCATAGATGGAATTCTTAGCAGTTTCACTAAAAGATTCATATGTGGGGATCTGTTCAGGACTCAGATAAGAAAAATTGGAAAGCATCATGAGAGGGCCCCAATAGGTGTCTTTGTTCTCATTAATCAAGCCCATAGTGACTTCTTCCACCTTGGAGAAGAATTCCTTTTCAGCTGCCTCCTGTGCCTTATATTCGTCTGTAGTCTTCAGAGAATCCAACATCTCATTATTGCCGGAGCCTCTGGCCACACCTACTTTAGCATATATGTCTTTAAATCGCTCGTGCATCGCAGCATACATAGCATTCAATGTATCTCGGCGAGACATCAGACTATAATATTTATCGGTAGAAGGGGATCCGGACACTGTAAGATTGTCAAAATTATATACTGATCTTGCGGAATCAGCCAGCTCCACATTGCCCTTCACTTTTATGTCAGAATTATCAAGCAAGATAATCTTACCGCCATATCCATCTTTGACATGGACACGGACTGCAAGAGGCTCCTCATCATTACCTTTCCCTTCGAAAGTGAACTTTCCATTGAGCAAGGTAGCCTCAGCTATGCTCTCTTCAGGAGAATGCGAGAAGGGTGTCAAAACAATCACAGTGCTGTCGGGGAGGCCTTCGATCTCACCTGAGATGACATAGCTATCGGCAGGGCGTGAATTCCCACATGCTGCCATAATTATGGCAGCTATGGGAAGAAACATGATTTTTTTCATCAGAGTAATATTTTTGGGTTAACATTATTATCTCTCGACATTCTGAGTCAGTTTGCCATTGCCCGGACGTTCGATGGCATTAGCAGGAAATACCATAATCCACATGTGGGAATTGGCGGGAAGGATATATTCCTTATCATCAAACGTCTTCTTCAGATCGCGTGGATATTTTCCTTCGGCATTGTAACGCTTGATGTCGATGAACGGGAATATCGACCCTATGAGGTCATTATCCTTTGTGAGACGGATTTTTTCGATGGCCTCAGCTTCTGTAGAAGCGGTAGCATCCTGATAGAATTCAGGCAGGATACGGCTTTGGCGCACTTTGTTGAGGGTCTTCATCGCTTCGGTCAGGTCTCCTTGACGCGCCTGGCATTCAGCCTTAATCAGATATACTTCAGGAGTGGCGATACCGGCTTGGTTGTAGTATCCGCTGACCATTCCTTTATGATAAGTGTCGGTAGCAGATGTATATTTCTTCCAGCGCACGAGAAACTTAGCATCCCCCTGTTCGAAACGAGCGGCACGCTCTTCAGAAATATCAAGATCGGCCGTAGGATAGTTGGGGCTGCCATTGCCTGAGCAGAACCAAATATTCTCCACACAGAGATGATTCATAGGAGATGTGATCATGGTGTAGTCTTCTGCATTTTCAATTCTATCCTTATTCTCCTCATAATATCCAATCCAGTCAAAGAGTTGACCATTGCGCTGCAATGCGGCATTCGCATGGCTTAATGCCTGATCGTAGTCGCGCATGGAAAGATACACACGTGCCAACCCGGCTTCAACGGCTGCGCGGCTTGGATGGATGATAGTCATCGAATTCTCAGGCACACCCAATTCAATAGCTTTATTGAAATCGGAAAGTATCTGGTCGTAGACCTCCTTGACAGTGCCTTGATGATAGGGAGAACCAAGACCTCCACTATAGATCAACGGGATTCCCGGGGTAGAGGCAGCGGTGGCAGGGTCGTAGGCAGCTGCATAGTAATTGACAATCTGATGAAGCACAAACGCGCGGATAGCGTAGGCATAAGCCATCACCTCGTTTTTCTCAGCGGGTGTGCCCTCTTTGGCATCCGGCACGGATTCTATAATAGTGTTGCAGATACCGATTATGCCGTAGCCATCGTCGAACATGTCTTCGGTAGAGGAATTGAGTTGCTTGCGATCGCGGTCTTCTTTCCACATATAATTGGCTGTACGAAGATCGTCGACAGTGCGGCAATTGTTCTGACCTACGAATTTATCGTTGATGAGATAGAGAGCCTGCAAACAGGGAAGATAGTTGACACTATATTCATATCTGAGGAATGCCTCATAGTCGGCCACTGTAGTTGGCACCCGAGTGCCTTTCGGCATCTCATTGATATATGAGTCGCATGAGGTCAGGCCTATCGAGAGAGCAGCGACCCCCATTAATATATATTTCTTGAAATTCATGACGTTTCAATATTAGAAATTCAGATATAGAGACACTACATAATTTGGCTTGTTGTAGCCGTTGAGAGCATATTTCACTGCTTTTGACTTAGCAAAAGTGGCGACATTTTCCAATCCAAACTTTATGCTGGCATCTTTTGCGAAGAATTTATTGCAAATTTGAGCAGGGAGATTGTATGTCAGCGAGATATTACGGAATCTCAAGTTGGAGGCATCCTTAATCACGGCAGATGAGCGGGTAAATAAATCCATATTCACATAGTAGTTTGGATTTTCTCCACTGACATATCTCGGCACGTCGGTTGAGTTCTCATCGCCGGGCTGCTTCCACTGGTCGGCATAGGTGTAATTAGTGCAACGCATCTTGTGACCACCCTCGAAAAGGAACAATGCCGACAATGTGAAACTGCGGAAGCGGAGATTCGTGGAGAAAGAGCCACTATATGTAGGAGTATAACTTCCGAGATATATGATGTCGTCAAGATTGGTCGGGGTCATGGAAGAATAAATCTCGCCATTAGCATCATATACCTGCGGGATACCATCTTCCGACAGTCCGGCCCATTTATAGCCGTACATCGCAGTGAAAGGAACTCCCACGCGAGGGAAAGATTCAGGATAATCAAGCTGCAGGAAATAGACAGGAGCTTCCACGTCTACAAAATCTACATTGGAGTGATTGTATCCGTAGACAGCCTGCAGATTCCAGGTCCAGTCTTTAGTCTGGATAGGAGTGCCGCTCAACTGGATTTCCACACCTCGGTTGGTCATTTCCCCATTGTTGATAGTATTGGTGGAAAATCCTTGACCTTCTACCGATACGCCATTGGAGGAAGAGAGCAGATCCACACCCTTCTTATTGTAAAATTCAACAGAACCGTTTAAGCGATTGTTGAGAAGCGCAAAGTCAAGACCTACATTGACAGTAGTGGTCTTTTCCCAACGCAATTTCGGATTGGGGCGCGAACTTATGCTGCCGCTTATACCTCCTACGCCTGGAGTAGTATTAGTGGAATAGTATGCCACTGTATAAGGCCACTGATTTTTTGCGATGTTACCACCAATACCATAAGAAGCCCTCAGCTTAAGCATATTCAACCACTGGACGCCCTGCATAAAAGCCTCGCGATCGAGTCGCCATGCTGCAGCCACCGACCAAATCGGTTTACCCTGATATTTACTGCTCGTACCATAAAGGTTGGTACGGTCTGTTCGGATAGACCCATTGACAATATATTTGTCATCGTAGGAGTAAGAGGCATTAGCATAGAAAGAGATAAACCTATTGGTCAACTCCTTGAAAGAGGCAAAGTCGCTTGAGCTGATCCAAGGGCGAGAGAAGATAGCGCCCGCAAAAGACTGGAGAGCACTCTGATCGACAGTAGCCCATGTCATCATCTGCTCGTCGTAGCCATAATAAGTATTGCTTTCGTAGCGTGTCTTATTGTGGCGCATTTCCAAACCC
>CAYNPB010000041.1:0-3863 GCA_964399005.1 uncultured Sangeribacter sp. | reverse complement strand
ATGCATATCGGCAAAAGTCTTATTGAAGTCAAGCTGATTTCGGAAATTATATGCTCGTTGGTCATTGATATTATGCTGATAGATATCCCCATACGGGAGATTATATATAGCATTCACCCCATCGGCGGAAGAAGCGAAGTTGTTGACTTTGTTTCTCACCTCATAAGTTTCCTTACACTTGTAGTATTTATCATGGAAATTAGCAAATTCATATTGGAACTGAGTGGTAAATTTAAGCCAGTCGGTGATCTTGAAGAGAAGACGGGCGTTAAGACGAGTCACCAGATCACTTCCGCTCGTAGTAGAGCGTCCCATTTCATCGAAAGGATTGATGTTCTCGTCATAGAGACCATATTTGTTGATGGCATCCAGTCGGGAAGCAGTCAGCCGATCTTCCTGACGACTTACGAATTGCGATCCATCCTGATTATAAAGGCTCATATAGGGCGCCACAGTGAAACCGGGGTTATAGAGATCATAACTTGGCGATGTATTGCTTGCATAGATTACAGATGCGCCCATCTCCAAGTCGAGCCAACGGGTCATATTAATTGTATTGCGCAAATTGATATCCACATCCTGATCCCAGGCATCCTTAAGATGAGAATCGTTGCGATTGTAGGCAATAGTAGCCACAATGCTGTTGCGGTCGGAAGATGAACTGATATTAAGATTGTAGCGTTGCGACGTGGCTGTATGATATTGCAATTTATCAGCCTCGTAATAATAAGTATATCCCATGCGAGCCCAATTGTCGAGCATAGAATTGAGCTGGGAATCAGAGATCAGACCGGCATAACGCTGATATATAGCCTTGGTATGAGGAGCAAGATTGCCTGATACCTTCAGCATATTTTCAGAGTATGCGACAGCATTTTCACCTATAAAATTAGGATTTTGCGACATCCAGTCGCGCGCCTGTGCGATCGTCTCATTTGCATCCTGACGATAAGTGTCAACGCGCTTATAGGGATTTGCCGAGAATGTTGCCGATGCTGACACACTCACCTTGCCTGTCTTCGCCTTTTTAGTAGTGATTACGATCACACCATTTGCAGCGCGTGCGCCATAGATGGAAGTGGCGGCGGCATCTTTTAGAACCGTAATGCTTTCGATATCATCCACGTTGATATTTGGAGCATATTCGGAGAAGCCTCCACCGGCATAGCTCACTCGAGTGCTCTCCACAGGGAACCCGTCGATTACATAAAGAGGGGAAGTCACACCCTGCATCGAGGTGATGCCTCGTATCTTTCCGTCGGTATAACCTGCCACATGGCCCTCAAGCATATCATCTACAGAAGTGATGGTCTGCCCCTTGAGATCTTTGGCTTCTATCTTGGTGAAAGAACCTGCCGCACGCTCTTTCGATATGGTCTGATATCCTGTGACTACCATCTCGTCGAGTTCGCTGACTGCACTTTCCATCCGGATTGGGATATTGGTGCCTGCCTTGGCTTTAACCGTCATGGGTTTCATTCCGATATAAGTGATTCTCACTTCATTGACAGGCTTGGTGACATTAAGCTTGAAATGACCATAAAGGTCAGTAGTAGTGCCTTTTGCCTCTTCCCCTTTGACAAAGACTGTAGCTCCCGGCAATGGAGTGCCATCCTCATCGACGATGATACCGGTAATCTCAGAATCTTCAGCTTTAGGCATAATCCCTCTATTGAGCGATACGGTGTTGCCTGTGATTTTATAGCTCATATTGAGCTGATTCACAATTGTACGGTCGAGCAAATCAGTCAGCGACAAATCTTTATATTGTCCGTTAACTTTGGATTTGTTGTCTTCGAGCAACGATTTCTGATATACAAAATCATGCCCTGTCGACTTTCTGAGAATGTCGACCGCTTCCTTTGGAGTCGCATTGGTGAAAGTAGCGCTGTAGTTCTTTGCAGACACAGTGCCCACCGACATAATCAATGCAATAAGGAGAATGAAAATGTGTCGATTCATTTTTAGAATGATTAGTTATTATTGTTGTTATTATTTTGAATTCTTGCGAGAGATGGCAATCTTATTGTCGTGAAGAGAGAATTTGACCTCTCCACTATCTTCGAGAATGCTTATTATGGTGCGGAAATCGGAATAACGCGACACTGAACCCATGAATATGATATCCTTGAGCTCATCGTCGGCAAATTCATATTGGAAATCATACCAACGGCTCAAATCGCGCATGATTGTAGAAAGAGGTGTCTCTTCAAATACGAATTTTCCTTGGCGCCATCCGGTCACCACCTCGGGATTGACCTCCTTCATCCTGACTTCACATGTAGATTTGTCGAAACGTGCCTGATGACCGGGATAAAGGAAAAGTTCTGCATCCTTATTGTGAACGTCAGATATGGATATCTTTCCACTTTCAAGAGTAGTGAGGATAGCTTCTTCATCCTTATACCCTCTGACATTGAATGTAGTGCCGTATACCTTTATCTTTTCTGCGCCTGTATCGACTATGAAAGGTCTGGATTCTTCATGATGCACTTCGAAATAAGCCTCTCCCGTGACACTCACTCGCCGAGAATCGGCTGCGAACTTTTCAGGATAGCATAATGTGGATTCCGAATTGAGCCACACCACAGTCGAGTCTTCCAAGACTATCTTGAATTCACGGCCACGCCCTACCTCCAGACTGAGGTTGACCCAACCTTCTTCATCAGTTTTTTTTCTATCGATCTCAATCTGATTGGCAATGATGGAGGTGTCTGAAGCAGAGAGAATCATCGTGCATCCACGTGTACCCCTATATATAGCACCGGTCTTCCCCGGAGTCAGATCTCCCAAATCAAGAGACTCTGCCACAATATTTTCTCTCGCAGTCGAAATCCTTTGTGGAATCAGCCACACAGCACTTACCACTAAAGCTATCAGGAGAATTGCGGCTGCCACAGGGCTTGCTTTGCGGATGAAATGACGACGCTTGATCTTCGACACACGGCGCTGCATATCCTCGAGGGGACGGTGCCAATCTATGTGCTGCTCGCGCGCATATTCATCGGCGAGATGCTGAGGATCGGAAAGCCGCTCCGCCAGCTGACGATGCTCAGGAGACTCCGACATCCAATGCTCGAGTTCCTGAGCCTCTTCGGATGAAAGAGTTCCATTTATCTTTTTTAATATGAGATATCCGATTCTTTCCATTTGTCAATCTTTATAAAGAATATGCTGAATTGAATAAAAAGTATACATATTTTTATTAAAATTTTTCTTTTTTTTCTAAATTATGTATAATTTTGCGGTTGAAGACAAGATTATGACCGACTATGAATTCATATACCGTCAGTTTATGATGGGGCGTATGGAGCCTTTCTATAAGTCTCTATATCGTCGCTTGCTCTTATATTCCGTAAATATTTTAGGCGACAGGCTCTCTTTTCTGGCTGAAGACTGTGTGCAAAATGCAGTGATGAGCATTTATATGCGTAGATCTGAGATTAACTCTATGGACCAATGGAGAGGATGGCTAATCACGGCAATACGCAACAATTCACTGATGCAAATACGCTTAGAGGAGAAACGCCACAAATATGAAGAATACAGTGCCTTTACGCAAGAGAAAGCAGAGGAAATGCTCTTTGCAAGAATTGAACAAGACGTGTATACGCAACTGTTTTCAGCGATTGATGCGTTGCCGGAGAAATATAGGGAATTGTTTGAATTATGTTTCACAAAAGGATTGAAGACAGCAGAAGTGGCTCAAATGCTGGATATCGCAGAAATCACAGTAAAAAAGCGAAAGGCTAAGATGCTCGCGCTGATACGCGAGCGATTGACAAATAACATTGACGACGCGATGCTCCTACTCCTCCTCAACCTGCTTCCCCAATAAGCTTCAGGCGTCAGAGTATCTCGCG
>CAYNPB010000040.1:10627-18187 GCA_964399005.1 uncultured Sangeribacter sp. | reverse complement strand
GGGATTCTGAATCGAGCCGAAGGCTCTCACACCTGAACAAACAGATGCTTTTGGGCGGACGCACGAGCCGTGCGTCCCTACCAATAGGGTGGGAGACGCTTAATGACGCGCACGGAGTGCGCTTGCTACTCAAAGAGGGTGGGAGACGCTTAATGACGCGCACGGAGTGCGCTTGCTACTCAATGAGGGTGGAGACGCATGGGGACGCGCATGGAGTGCGCTTGCTACTCAAAGAGGGATTGGGATTCGGGGATTGGGGATAATATTTTAATTTTTATGAGATGAAACGTTCACTTTCTAACATATTTCACTGCACACTGATGGGTGTCTTCGCTGTGTCGACTGCGTCTTGCTCTATGATGCACGTTGACAATGAGGATTGCCCGACGGGTCTCTATGTGCGTTTCATATACGACTACAATACGCAGCGCGCCGATATGTTTAAAGACCACGTCGGACATGTGCAGCTCTATATATTTGACGAGAACGGACGCTTGGCTGCTCAACGCAGCGTGAGCAACAGCGCTTCCGACTCTCCGCTCTCTCGCTATGGCTATACGATGCACTTCACGGAACAGGAACTTCCGGCCGGACACAGCTACCGCTTGCAGGCAGTGGCTATGCAACGCGACTGGAATGAGGCTCTGGACTCGGAGGGTGCAAAATACCGCCACAGCACCTCCCCTACTGAACATTCCGAGAGCATGACAGTGTCTCTCGACCATCATAATGAAATGATAGCCGGCACTGAGCAGTATGCAGTGAGCAATGCTGCTCCCCTCGATACGCTCTGGCATACGCTGAAGGTGATACCCCACTCCCCTACCGACGGCATCATCGTGCCTGATATGGACAGGAGTGTGAAACCTTTCTCTATCTATCCTCAGGATGAGCAAATGGTACGCATGGAGAAAGACCGTGCTACTTATGCTACTGTCTCGCTGATCCGCGACACAAAGCATCTCAACCTGACACTTCGCCATGTGGACAATCCGGAAAGTACGTTTGCGGATGACTATGAGGTGAAGATTGTAGATAATAACGCTCATTTAGCCCACGACAATAATGTGCTGACCCACGACTCGGTGCGCTACACTCCATATGCGAGCTGGACGTCGCGACTATTAGATGACAATACTGTGGAAATCGAGACGATACATCAAGGGAATCCGGGGCAATATTGGGGTGAGACCGGCTCTTCGAGAGCCGATGATGACGAGAGAAACGTGTTGCAGCGTACTGCACACTACAATCTTATGTTTAACCGGCTGATACATAATGAGGCGGTAAACAGCGACAATGCCATGCTTGAGATTCATAATAAAGAAAACGGGAATCTTGTGGCGAGGGTGAATCTGCCGTATATTCTATCACAGGGGCGTATGGCCTATGAGATTCAAAATTACGGGCACCAGGAGTATCTTGACAGGGAGTATGACTATCATTTGGATTTCTTCCTGAAGGGGGATACTTGGGTGGCAGTTGAGATTCATGTGCTGTCGTGGGCTTATCGCGTGCAAAACGTGACTTTTGAATAAGATAAATTGAGATGTCATTCTTACGAAAAATCATATATCTGATGCTGGCGCTGACAGTCTGGAGCTGTCGGAGCGAACGGCATTGGGACGACACGCCGGATATTCCCGATGCGTCGGAACTGCGATATTATCTCGAACTCGCAGTGTCGACGGATGGGGGGTATGCCTACACGCGTGCCAATCCGACAGGAGGCGAGAATGGCGACGGGCTGGAGCATGGAAGGGGGAATGAGAACAAGATACATAATCTATCCGTATTCGTATACATCGATGAAGGAGAGGGACTGGACGGGGACTATGATTTTATCTGGAGCCGCTATGCAGACGACCAGACGATATCTGAAAATAATCCTGATTTGCCTTACGATTGCATCTACTATGTGAAAATGCCGATTGATCAGCAGGATATGGCGAAATTTGAGGCGCAGGCGAACGGGCAACCACGAGCTGTGGTAGTAGCCAATGCAGGCAATATCAGCAACTCTTTCAGTTCCACCACTGACCTTCGCACCTCGACAGCGTATGAAGGGGCTTGGACAGAGAGTAATGGAATAGCAGACAACTTCGTGATGGCAACCGCCTTCAATGGTGCTAAGAAAACAAATAACTTAGGAGCTGATGACGGGATCATCACGGTGAAATCTGATAAGGATGGGGAGATGAAATATGATTGCAGAGTGTCGCTCGAGCGCATTGCAGCCAGAATAGACATTGAAGTCACCGACGACAATATCAAGGGGACTCCAGGCAGCCGATATTTGGAATATAAGGTGAAAGACACTGAGCATACGCTGAAACTTACGAATGCCATTCCTGTGAATATGATGCAGGAAAGGTCTTTCCTCCTGAAGCACGTCAGCGATGGCGCGGACAATACTTCAAGCGGTTGGCTATGCGGAGGAGATGAGACCATTTCGGGACAAAGGCCTACCAACTATGTGATGACACCCTCTTTCTCTCTTAAACCGAATGCTGAGAAAGTGAGCGGATGGTATGGCGCCACGTCGGCTGCGGAATTGAGGAAGAAGGATGCTGAAAGTTTGGAGAATCTGAAATCCTTGTCGGTGGTAGATGATGCTTTTGTAGCTAAGGCTTTCCAATATGATGGCGCTGCTGCAAATCGGAAGAGCATCATCCTGACGTATGCCAACGAGAATACGCATCCGATGGAGATACAGACGAGCGGAGAGAATCATAAAGCTTCCGATTACCTCACCGGGCTATTGCTGAGAGCTCAGTATCATCCAGCTATCCTTTATACTTCCGGGCAAGTTGGACCGGGTGCACCATCGAAGAGCTATAGTGATGGAGAAGATTTTTGGCTATTCCGGACAGTCGGGGATGAAGTGAGCGAGTCGGCAAATCTCTATTTCTCTTCGAGTGAGGCTCTTAATGAATATATCGCCTCGCTTCCAGGAGGGGGAAAGTATGAAACGCAGCTCTATATAGGAGGTATCTGCTATTATAATGTATGGATCAAACATGCCAATGTGGATGATAGTGACGAGAATTATCCTATGAAATATGGGATAGTGCGCAACAATATCTACAGGCTCAGTTTCTCATTCAGTGGTATCGGACAGCCGACGCCTGATCTGACGGAACCTTATAATGTGACATTCCGAGTGTATGTGAAGAAATGGAACTTTAGGGTGCAACCGGAAATAATAATGTAGGAAACAGTATGAATATTAGATGGATATATAGGCGTTTGGGTGCTATTTTGGGGGCTGCTTTCGAGCGGACGCACGAGCCGTGCGTCCCTACCAGGAGGTTTGGGAGACTCGGGATGCTTATGATGGGGATTGCTGTGGTTTTGGCAGTAGGGATGGCTTCTTGCTCCGGAGATTTGGAGGGGCCTGATTCTACGATGAGTGGAGAGCCGGTTGGGGTTGGATTTATCCTTTCGGCTGATAATCTGACTGACAGGCTTACGAGGGGGGATAACTTTTCGGAAGGTGAACTGACGGAGGGTCAGACTCAGACGAATGAGTTGATTATGGATTGGATTGTGGTAGTATTCCGCAATAATACCGTGATAGCTGTTGCAGAGAATGATGCGGCAGTGACTCAGAGCGGAGTTTGGAACGACAGGGTAAATGTGGAGCTTCCTAAGGGGGTCTACACAGCCATGGCATTCGCCAATATGGATCATGAGGCTATCAAAGCAGCTTTGCCATTGGGAAAAGAACTTACAGATGAGGATTGGAAGGATTTCGTGATAAATAAGAGTACAGAAGATTTGCTTGCGGAAGGGAAAATACCGATGAGCGGCTACTTGGAAAACTTCACGGTGAAGGGGACGGTGAACGAAGACTTTGCCATAGAGCTCGTCAGAATGCTCTGCAAAGTTGAATTCACTTTCAAGAACCTCTCGCAGGAGACGATCTCAATAAATGAGATTTCGCTCAATCCTGTTTATGACGACAATATCTACTGCTTTGCGGATTATGATAAGAAACCTGAGCCGGATATGGAGCCTGAGTATGAACCTCGGTTTCCCACTGTGACAGATGGCTTGACTCATTATGATGCTTTCACAAGAAACTTGACCGGATATAGCCTTCCTTCAAGTGCGGCTGGCACCGGAGAGGGGGAGACGAAAAGGACTCATTTCTATATCAAGGAATCTATTGCAGAGGGGAATCATCCTACTGATCACTTTCATATCGGGATGAAGATGACGCGTGGCGCCACAACGGAAGATGTGTCTTATGCGTTGGCGGCAGATGAATTGAAATATTTCTATCGGAATGACTATGTGCTGTTTCCTATAGTGATTTCCGACTATGTTCCGGAGTTTGAGGTTAGGGATTATCCTCCTATCGGGGGATATCCGGTGAGTGTCACGAGTCAGGGGACGGAGTTTTATGCGACCTTCAGCAGTTCGGGATCGTTTGCCATAAAGGCACGGCTTCGCGACAGCAAAGGGAATACGGTGGCTGTCAAGGCTTATTCTGCGAGCAATGCACAGGATAGCTATGTGAAGTATATCCCTTCCGGAGACGAGACTTTCAAGCTTACTTATGATGCCGGGGATGAAGTTTGGCGTGGGAATTATGACGTAAGGACGGATGCTTCCAAGCATATTGTGCTGAAGTTTGAATTTTTTATAAAGAATGCCGGCTCGGTTGGAGGAGGGCTTACTTATACTCGGAGTTTGCATTTGATTAGTGCATAGGTTTGGGGCTCTTCCTATGTGGCGGACGCACGAGCCGTGCGTCCCTACCGGGAGGATGGGAATTTGAATAATTTATTTGTACTGTTAGAGTATGCGACATATATTTTTGATGATGTTATTGTGTTTGGGCACCTCGCTTGCTTCGGCAAGGGAATTTCTCATCACGTCAGCCACTCAGATGAGTGGGGAGGGAGAAGCATTCTCCCTTCTGCTTGATGAAGAAGAAAATGGGGTGACTAATTGGACCGGCAGCAAAGATGGTTTCATAGTGTCCTTTCCTAATTTACCTAATAATCTACTAAAGCTTTCAGAGGGAGAAGATATCGTAGTGTATCTAAAGCGGAGCGTCACAGACCTCAGCAAGGATGAAAACGTGAAGCAAGTATCCCAACCCACTACGCTCAAGATTGAGGGGCGTAAGAATGGTGGAGAGTGGGAGAATGTGGCGTATGCATATTTTCTGTATCGTGGACAAGGGACAAAGGAGTATTCGAGCCGCATCCATTTTGAGAGGGACTATGACGAATTACGTATCACAGCCACTGCCACCAATTCGCATTCCGCCAATGGGGAGATGAAGATGTCAGGATTCAACATCATCAAGCTTGGGAAAGATGAGGATTATAGCTATAAATTTGCCAACAGGTTTCATCTTGCGACGGATTATCGCACAGGCTATGAGGGTTTTAAATTCAAGACCACGAATGGTTTTATAGACAGTCGCAACTTCCCTTCAGAATGGGACTCTTCTCTACAGACGGCATGGGGAGGAGAAGGAAAATGGACAAAGAATACCCAGCAATTGAAAGAAGCCGGAGTATCGATGCCCAATTTTTCAAAACTTACTTCGGCTGAAGATAAGGATATAGATGAAGGAGAGCGTCAACGGACACACGTAGTGGAGCATGAGCTCTATGCAGTGCCCGGAGATGCGATTTGTCTCTACCCATTCTATGGACTTCATGACTCAAAGAATTTTCAAGAGAACTTCTCCCACTGGTATGACTATACTACAGGGGGCTCTTTGACTATAAAAGATGATGCCGGACAGACACATCAGCTTCTGGACTTTCTGACTGACCCTTCAATGATCAACAAGACATCCGGGAATGGATTTTTTGGAGGGTCAGCATTGCCATATGTCAGCCAAGACTGGTCGAGGACATATTATGTGTATACAGAGCAGGATTATATTGACTATGTGAAATTGGCACGAGGCGGCAACAGAGAGTTCAATATAGTACTTATGAACGACCTTGACTTTTCAGGATATGCGGAGAATGCTGTTGAGCCCATTGGAACTCAGTATTCGCCATTTTGTGGAGTCTTTGACGGAAGAGGGCATACCATCAAGAATTTGAGAATGAATTTACCGGGATGGTATTATGTCGGATTGATCGGATATGCAGGAGATGGCGCAAAAATAGTAAACTTAAATATCGATGAGTCTTGTTCATTTGAAGGTGCCCGATATGTAGGTCCAGTAGGCTATTTCAGTGGAGAAGATGGTGCTTCTGCACTAATATCTAATATTCACAGTGAAGCCTCCATAGTGGCAACCGGATCTTACGCATCTGGAATTTTGGGTTGTATTGAGACAGATAATAAAATTATTGATGTTATAATTTCAAATTGTGCAGTCAAAGGTAATATCACCGGGCCTTCTAATACCACATGTATAGCAGGAGGCACCTATAATAGCTATTTGGGAAACGTTGAAATCATAAATTCATATTTTGATGGGATAATAACAGGATATTCCGATAATGCGAATATTAATGTGGTGTATGGTGGAAATAATGTTAAGATTAACAATTGTTTCACAAATATTAGAAGCACCCATACATCAAGTCTTGTCAAAGACTTTCCTATAATAATTGACCTCGATGAAGAGTTAACAACAGCTCTTTCTGCCGAAGGATGGAAATATGAAGATTATAATCTTATATATAAATTAGTAGAGCCAGAGAATGTTCCGGTAGAGCTTATTAGGAAAGAAATTAGGACTGCTGAAGAATTTATTGAGGTCTGTTGGCTTACAAGAGATGAAAGTTCAAATGCCCAATATCACATTGTCTTAATGGATGACATTGATTTTGCAGGATATGAAGATAAATTTGTACCCATTGGAGTTCCAAAACATATGTTTTCTGGTATTTTTGATGGAGGCGGTCATGTCATAAAGAATTTGAAAACAAGTCATCTTAGAGATTGGTGGTATGTGGGCTTAATTGGATATGCAAGTGACGGCGCTCAAATCCTTAATGTCATTCTTGATGAAAGTTGTGAGATTATAGGAGGGGAATTTGTAGGAATAATTGGAGTTGCAGAATTACATAGCGGTTCAAAAATAACAATTGCAGGTGTAAGTAATCGGGGGACAGTGTGGTCTGTGTATAGTGATGTTGGAGGAATCATCGGAGGTAACAAATCAGTAGCAGGAACTCGAATAGAAATAATTGGATGTTCAGTTTCAGGAAATGGTACAAACGATGTTGCCCAAATAGGTATTACGGGAAATTCGGAGACTGTAATTAAGGATTCTTTTTTTGTTTGGGATAATGAAACGAGTCCTCTTACCAAAGGGAGTAATAATGTAAGTTTTGAGAATTGCTTCACTACTGCAGGCGGGACATTGCCGGAAGGTGTTAATGAGACTGAGGTAGCTTATTCAGTCAGCTTTGAGAAGATGGCTGACGAATTAGGAGAAGAGTGGAGTATGGGAGATGAGACTCCGATTCCGGGGGTTATTGAGACACCGGAGGCGGAGGTGAAGCAGAGTGTCGATACCACAAAACAGCCGCGGGAATATGGCACTGTGGCTACGTTCTTATATCCTCG
>CAYNPB010000040.1:0-10527 GCA_964399005.1 uncultured Sangeribacter sp. | reverse complement strand
TATATTATTACAAGATTTCTGATAGTGACTATCGCCGTGTGTGTGGCATGAATATACGCGTGACCAATGTCGCGACTGGAGATGTCATACAGCAAGCAGGAGACATGAGCAATCCGATGTTTTATTCCGACTTCACTTATGAAGGGAAGTTCGGACAGGGAACTCGAGAAATCGAGGGAATCAAATATTTCACCGGCGATGCGGGCGGAGAGTATGCCCGCTTCTTGAAGTGTAATGCCAATAAGGCTAAGCCCGGCACATATAAAGTGGAATTGATCGGCAAAGATTATAATAACGAGCCGATCAAGGTATATGGCAGTGATGAAGATCTTGTAGTGCAGGAATTCGAAATTACTTTTGAGAATGACAAAACTGCGTCTGTAGTGAAAGATGATGTTTTGGCGAACAGCACACGGTTTAAGCACTGCTTTGATTCTGAGTTGAAGAGACGCTATGGAGATCCGGTGGATATCATCAACTTTGATGAATATGCAGAGTTGGAGAAATTGATTGGATCGGAGGATATGAAATATTATATCCATGAGCCATATATGGATGAATATAGCTTCAACACTCCTGAAGAAACAGAAGGACATAAAGAACATCTCGCTGCATATAAGGGATTGAAGGTAGTAAACTGGCCATTGGACTGGGACTCTTCCAACTATATATTTGGCTATAACCGGAGGTATGACTACAGTATGTATATGCTGACAAATCATGTAGTGGCTGCGCCATATCACGCAGCTGCATATCAGGCATATTCTGCTGCAGAAAACTTCCCTAACTCAATCAGCACTGCGGCGGAAGGGGATAACGTGGCAAGCGTAGTGCAGGGGGGTATGTATGACCGCCTATTCTATGATTCCCGTCAGGCTAATCCAAATGATCCTTCTAAATGGAAGGAGGGATATTTCTACTATGTGAATGCGGCAACGGACCCGGGCGTGATGTCGGTGCTTGAATTGCCGGGATTCTGCCCCGGAAGTGCCATCTATATTTCAGCATGGGTAGCGGAGTGCTCGTTGGTGGATGAAGTAGCTAACCTTGCATTTAATCTCACGGCTGTATTGAACGATGGCACGCGAATCCCTGTGCACAGTTTTGTGACAGGATATATAACTGAAATGAACACGGAGAGCGGCGAGATCTTAGTTAAAAAGGAATTAGGTGAGCCATATGGAAGGTGGATGAATGTCTACTATACATTTGTTCCTAAACTTGATGAGGTATTCAAACGCTTGCCAGACTTGGGAATGACACCGCTTGATGTGAAATATGAATTAGAGTTGGACAATAACTGCACCAACTCTTTAGGAGCGGACTATGCTATTGATGACATTGAGGTGTATCTCGTCAACACAGCAGTCTATGCCAACCAGCAGATTCAGCTTTGTGATGAGCAGACAGAAGAAATCGCGGTCAATATCGAATCATCATTCCGAGTGCTTCTCCAGAATGCAGGACTTGAGGCAAAGGATGATGAAGCCGAAGGAGAAAAGGCCTATATATTCTATACCATTTTAGATAAAGACCACTATGATGAGCTCAGAGAAAAGAAAACCATTCAGGAGGCTCTTGAAGGGTCGATCAAAATGAATGGGAAAGAATATTCATGTGTAGAATTTTCTTCGCACTTTGGAAGCAATAACGGAAGCCTCGATGCGTATGACCATGCACACGGCAAGAGCATTGATGAAGTGGAGTATATCACTTTCAAGACGAGCATCTATGATGAAGATGTAAGAGTCGGAAAGGAATATCAGATAATCCTGTATGTCACTCAAAATCAGAATGACCCAGAGAATCTCTCATTAGCCGACATGTTCTCTCCGGAGGATAACTGCGCGAAGAAGGGAGTGTTCAAGATTAATGGCAATGGCTTCATCAAGATAGATGGAGAATCACGCTCCGCTAATGAAGCGTTTTCGGTATGTGAGAATCAGTCGCCCGTAGTGCAGGTAAACCTCTGGGGAATGAAAGGTGATGAGATGGTGGAATTGGAGAAAAATGCCATCTTTGACTGGTATTATGGAACTCAGAAAGATTTTGAAGCCGAAAAGAGTGCCAATGGAATCTATCTGACAGAAGCATTGGAGACATTCAGAGAATATTATCCATCGGCAGAGTCACTTCTCATCGCAAAAGATACAGATGAGGATGGTGAATATGAGATGGTGAAAATAGCTTATGACGACGTCTTTGCGCCCAAGCTTACGCAAGAGATGATTGACTATATTGAGGAAATGACCTCGGGAGACAATCCGAAGTTGCGTCTATATCAGTCGTCGTTTGTGTTCCCGCCGGTGAAACTTCCTGATGGTGTAAATGAGACTTCCGACTATGTTGTGGCTATTCCAATTGCCGGACTTTACTTAGTGGATGATGTGAGAATCTGCACCCTTTCCACTGAAATAAAGATTGACATTGAGAAGAGAGCGCCTATGATCTCGCATGGTCTGACACAGATCGAATATCCGGAGTATATTGCCGATGTTCCTCTGCGTGTAGGTCTGCGGCAGTTGAAGAACGTGGTGTATGGCAAGACAAGCACCTTCAATGAAGGGGATGCGACCCTTCAGATACCGATCAAGTCGGTAGTGAACCAGAACGGAACCGTGCAAAGTATGAGAATAGACAGCTCGAATCCGATACTTCTGCTTGTAGAGACCAATGACCCGGAATATAAGGATCTTGGACTGACTTCGGAAGAAGAGGGAACACTCATGGAAGTAGGAGAAATTAGGGAATTGAATGCGCATGTTGATGGGACCGATAATCTCTTCAGCGTAACCTATTACGATGATTTCAACTTCAAGGAGGGGTATTACTACCGCTTCAGATTCTCCTTTGAGGAAGATGCCGAAGAGGCAGACGAGAGCGTATGCAGCGGTCAGGATGTCTTCACCATAAAGGTAGTACCGGAATATCAGAAGTGGGTTGGAAATGAAAACCGCAACTGGAACAACGACGAAAACTGGCAACGTGTGAACTACAGCGACCTTTATATTACCGACAATGATGAAGATCTGATAGAATATGTAGCAGACGGCAAGAAAGACTCCAAGACTGTGAATTCTAATCTGCGCAGTTATGCCCCACTTGACTTCACAAAGGTGATCATTCCGAGAGCTGAGAAACTTGCAACTGAAAATGGATTCAGTACACTTTATGGAATGGCATCCACAACAGATCTTACGGAACACTTCAGCGACCTTCCGGAATCAAACAACACGGCAGTGTGGCCTGAGGATACATCTGCGCCGGATGATATGGAAACTGAACC
Source organism: uncultured Sangeribacter sp. (assembly GCA_964399005.1). Classification (GTDB taxonomy): domain Bacteria; phylum Bacteroidota; class Bacteroidia; order Bacteroidales; family Muribaculaceae; genus Lepagella. The sequence continues at coordinate 7,241 of CAYNPB010000040.1, read as the reverse complement.
GGGAGAAGCCACTATAGATATCCAATATGATATGGCAGCGTATACTCCTGCGGGAAGTGACGGCATAAAGTGCCGCCCATGGTATGCCAACACATGCGAACAGATCAATTTCCGCCCAAATTCAGAGATTCTCAATCAGCATCATCTTACATATGAAAAAGCTTGGATTGAGATGGAGATAGACACCTACCGATGGTATACTCTTACGGTGCCATTGAAGGAAGTGTATGCCGGCGACATGTATCTGCCATCGGCATCTGCACAGCAGAAGACACGATTGTTTGATGATATCAGCTTCAGCTATGGGGAATATGACCGATTCAAGCCTGCAGTATATCAGAGAGGCTGGGACAAAGGGAACGCGACCGTATATGAGCTGCCGGAAAGCAGTGGCGGAAACGGAAGCGCAACCAATGTAGCAGTTAAAGCAGATTGGAGTAATGTGTATAATGACGTGACTGAGGAATTTGGAGCGGGACAGGGATTCTCAGTGAAGGCTGACACCTCAGCCTTGGAAGATGAACCGGAGAATGTATTGTTCAGATTCCCTAAAGCCGACACCTCATATACATACTACAATATGGATGGCTCAATCACCGGAAATAAGACTGATTTCCCGAATATGACAGACGGAAAGAGATCAACCGAGAGCTACCGACTTAATGAAGGACATGGCACCATAACCTCTACCGTAGGAGAGAAAGGGAAGTATTTCCTGATCGGAAATCCATTTATATGCCACCTTGATATGGACAAATTCCTTGAAAAGAATAGCGCCAAGATACAGAAGAAATATTGGATGGTGACTAAGGACATGCAGAAGATAGGTTTCTCGCAAGATGGAACATCGATGGAAGATGGAACAATTGCGCCATTGCAAGGATTCTTCGTGGAAGCCATTGATGATGTAGAGTCGTTGACCTTATCATATGATGAGACTATGATGAAACTTGGAAGCTTTGATGAAGAAGGCTCACCATTGCGCGTAGCATCAGAGAATCATATGATAACCGTGACAGCCATCAATGGCGGAGAGGTGGCTTCTGTAGCCGGAATCATCATTGATGAAAATGCAGAAGTGGGGTACAGCGAAGATGAGGATATGACTGTACTTGACAATTCAGAGCTTGGAGTAAGCGCCACTGTATATTCATTGGCAGGCAATCGGGCTGTGACATGCAATGTGACCGATGACGTAGAGGGGATTGAAATCGGCTTGATTACGAAAGAGGAAGAAGCCACTACCCTACTATTTGAGGGGATTCCTACGGATGAAACCCTATATCTGCACGACACAGTGGATGACACATATACGGAGCTATACGATGGATTTGAATATGTGGCAACAGGAAGCATCAGCGGACGCCTGACACTTGTCAAGGGATTGCCTTCCTTGGAGGAAGAGATATGTGATATGCTGATGGTACGCAACGGGCACTCCTTCACTATTCATGCAGGCGCAACCGGCATCATCAATACCATCTGCATAACCAACAGCCAGGGTATGAAGGTGCGGGATTATGCCAATGTAGAAGGTATGATAGAATTCACTTTGGATTCCGGCATCTACCTGATAGTGGCAGATGATGGAAAAAATCAACTTGTGAGAAAAGTGATTGTGAAATGAAGATGACAGTGAAATGAAGAATTGGTTTAGAATAATATGCTTTCTTCTGCTTTGTGGAGCAGGAATAGCAGAGGGAGAAAATACTGAGCAGGAGAAAAGGGTCAATGGCCCTTTTCTTCAGTTTGTAAGCACTGACTTAGACCTGGGCATCCTCGATCATGATGGGACGGCAGAGGGGGAAATAGCATTTGTGAATAAAGGGACGGAACCGCTGCTGATCACGGATGTATTTGCTCAGTGCGGGTGCACGCTCGTGACCTATCCTGAGGAGAGTATAGCACCACAGGACACGGCGAGGATCCGAGTGCTCTTTAAGGCACACGGGCGCTCACCGGGGAATTTTAAGAAAGTGGTCAGGGTTCGATCAAATGCTCTGAATCCTCGGGAATTTTTTTATGTGAAGGGAGTGATCCGGCGGAGCGGGGTCCAATAGTGAAATAGGCGTTGAAGGTGAAGCCGATGGGGCCGGTTCCGTAACCGGGAACGAACCATGGGTCTTTGCCTTTACTATTGTGGAGGCCGAGGCGATAGCGGACATTCCAACCGAGTGAGAACGGCCCTACTATCTTCACTTTGAGGCCCGCAATAACTTCTCCGAAGATGCTGGTGCATTTTTGGCTGAGCTCATCAGGAAGTGTAATGACAGCACCATCTTCACCAGTAGAGCGGATATCTATCTTATCCCATTTGCATTGCGAGACACCGAATCTTGCACCGAGATAAGCCATATAAGCCGGGTTTGACTTATACAGGAAGTTATAGTTGATACCTACTTTGGCATACATCGAGGGATAAGCCTTGACTCGGAAGAGATCATTATTTTCCTTGTGATGTCCCCAGCCTATACCGGCCTCGATTACAGGGAAAAACCAATTGTGGAGCGACACCATGGCTGAAATGTCATAGCTGGAATGAGTCTGACCTATGGCGGCCAAGATGGCATCTGCGAAGTTAACACCGACAGTCACCCCATTATAGAGAGGATATGGGGATTTTGGGCGTACGGATGAGGCTGTGTCGAGTTCGGCGAGGTAGAGAACAGGAGTGGCGAGTTTTTCGCCATGTTTATCATAATAGTGCAGCACCGGTTGAGGAGGCGCATTGTCGTCGCTTTCAACCGGAGTGATGGTACCTTTGTTGGATTGGGCGCAAAGGGGGAGTGAAATCAGAGATAGAAGAAGGACGCACGAGGCGTATGCCGCTATCTTAACCAATCTTTTTACCATTCTTCACCTATTAAGTAGTTGTTCCGCTCGGGGGAATTGCGGGTGATGAGTTCTCCGACGAAACCAGTCATGAAGAATTGGAGGCCCATTACCATTGCAGCGAGTGAGAGATAGAAATATACGGAATTTGTCACGTAGAAATGATAGTCATGGCTACACATGCTGACAATCTTCAGAACGAGGACTGTCAATGTGGCCAAGAAACCTATGATGAACATGATACTACCCAACAATCCGAAGATATGCATAGGTTTTATGCCGAATTTGGACTGAAACCAGAGAGTAGCAAGGTCGAGATAGCCATTGACGAAACGGTCGAGACCAAACTTGGTAGTGCCATACTTTCGTGCCTGATGATGCACTACCTTCTCCCCTATCTTCTTATAGCCTGCGTTTTTCGCAAGATAAGGGATGTAGCGGTGCATATCACCATAGACCTCGATGTGCTTTACTACGTCTTTCTTATATGCTTTCAATCCACAGTTGAAATCGTGGAGATTCTTGATGCCGCTTACCTTGCGGGCTGTGGCATTGAAGAGTTTAGTGGGGATAGTCTTGCTAAGTGGGTCGTAGCGTTTTTTCTTCCAACCGGATACGAGGTCGAAGCCATCTTCTGTAATCATCCGATACAATTCAGGTATTTCGTCGGGGCTATCCTGGAGGTCGGCATCCATAGTGATGACCACGTCGCCTTGTGCCCGACGGAAGCCTTCGTTGAGAGCCGGAGACTTTCCATAATTGCGGGAGAAGCTGACACAACGGACGTTAGGGTCAGTGGCTGCGAGTTGCTTAATGACTTTCAGCGAGTCGTCGGAAGAGCCGTCATTGCAGAAAATTATCTCGTATGAGAAATTATTTTCTGCCATGACTCGGGCTATCCAGGCGTGAAGCTCGGGGAGAGATTCGGCTTCGTTGTATAGGGGTATTACTACAGAGATATTCACTTGTTTTCTAATTTAGAATTTGGGTATTTGGAGGCCTGAGGCGGCTATCATTTCGAGGTCTTCGCGGACGGTGTTGCCGACGGTGGTCAGCATATCGCCCATTATAGCGCCGTTGACACCCCCTTTGAAAATGCGCTGCATATTCTGTTTCGACAAGCGGGAGCGTCCTCCGGCAAAACGAATTACCTGGCGAGGGAGAATGAATCGCCATACTGCTGCACACCTGATGATGTCTTCCTCATCTATGAGAGGGGTGTCTTCAAGAGGAGTGCCTTTGATGGGATTGAGGATATTAAGAGGAACCGAATCGACGCCCATCTCCCGGAGCATAATAGCAAAATCAATTCTATCTTCATCGGTCTCTCCCATTCCAATGATTCCTCCGGAGCATATTGCCATGCCCTGACGGCGAGCTGCTTCGATAGTAGCGCGTTTATCCTCTTGTGAGTGTGTAGAGACAAGTGAGGGCCACATACGTTCGCTCGTCTCCATATTGCAATGGTAGCGCTCGATGCCGGCTTCCTTCAGACGAGCCAACTGGGGTTCGGTGAGGAGTCCCATTGAGACGCAAAGGTGGAGGTCGGTCTCTTCTCTGAGTCGCTTAATAATCTTGATGAAATTATCAAGATCCCGATCGGAGACGGTGCGACCGCTCGTCACGAGAGAGAAACGACGTATGCCGGTCTCCTGATTTATGCGGGCAGCCCGTAGGGTCTCCTCTTCGTCTAAGAAATTATATGTAGCACATCCGGTATTGTGGCGGTGAGTCTGCGCACACCACTTGCAATCTTCGCCGCACATTCCGCTTCTGGCATTGACTATGGAGCAAGGGTCGAAAGCATTGCTATGGAAAGCCTTGCAGATGCGGTCGGCTGCATCACAGAGAGCATTCAGATCCGGAGCCTTAATCAAACCAAGAGCCTCTGCTTTGGAAACTCCTTCTCCTGAAGAGATAACTTTTAGAGCTAAAGCGTCGATGTCTTTATTGTTCATATTTAATAAGATAGGGGGCATATCGCAAATACGATGGATGCCACCCAATTATAAAGTCGCGATAACAAGGATTACGATTTGGAGAGTGTGAGAGTGAATTCAAGTCCACCCGATGGGAGGTTGCGGACTGAGATATCACCACCATGGAATTTTGCAGCGCTCTTAACGATAGCAAGTCCGATACCGGTGCCACCTTTCTTGCGAGAGCGCCCCGTCTCGAGACGATAGAAGCGATCGAAGAGATGTTCGAAATGTTCTTCCGGGATTCCGGTGCCGTCGTCGCCAATTATGATGCGATAGCTCTTGCTGTCTTCTTCCTGCAAGTAGATAGAGACAGTGGAGCCTCCTGAATATAAAATAGCATTATTGACGAGGTTGTTGAAAATAGACTCCAAGAGAGGAGCGTTGCCGAGCATCATCATCGATTCCGGGAGATCAATTTCAAACCCTATTCCTGCATCTTCTGCTTTAGGCAAAAGAGTTTCGGTGACGTCATCCACCACATCACGCACAGAAATCCATTCCTTCTGTATCGAGTCAGCGCCATCGTCAAGACGATTGAGAGTCAGGATATCCTGTATCATCTTGAGAAGGCGATCGCAATTTGCCTTACATTTAGTGAGAAGAAGATTGCGTTGCTCTTCGGACAGATGATCCTTATGGGTAAGGAGCGTTTCGAGTTGGAGAGAAATGGCAGAGACAGGAGTCTTTAGTTCGTGGTTGATATTGTTGGTAAGTTCTTTCTTCAACCTTGCTTTCTCCTTCTCATCCTTCATTGCCAATTCAGCCAGGCGTTCTCGCTCTACGAGAGTGCGCTGCCAGTTGACATATATGAGCACGATATTGTGAGCGATTGTGCCCAATTCATTTTTAGGGAAAGCCTTGGTGTCGTAGATTTCCTCACCTTTTTCGGCGGATTGTGCAAATTCCGAGAGTCGCTTTACAGTGCGTCCGATACGGGAAGTGGCATACCAAGTAATGACGACTACGAAGACATAAATCAATATAGCATACCAGAGGAATGAACGGTCGATGTTCATAAACTCAGCGAGACCTACATCATGGCCCAAAGCCCCGGTACGGGCATATAGGTCGCCTTCCTTGAGGGCTGCATAATAATAATAGTCGTCGTCGTCGATTTCATCATTATTATGGATAGTAAAGCCACGATGAATATCTGACTCGTCGGCCATTTTAATCTCCTCGAGTTCGAGGGGGTTATCTATATGGCCAATTCCGGTGTTGTCATACAGGATGTTGCCTTCGGAATCAAAGATTGCGAATTGCAAATCCTGTATGGGCAAGTCGATGGTGCGCTCCCACAATTCGACATTTACCACTCCTCCTTCGTAATGGTCGAGGAGCTGATAGTTGAGGATTGTCAACTGAGCGTTGAGCAGGTCGCGGCGATAGCGTTGCTCACGATTGAATTGGAAGGCGACGAAAGCGACTTCACAGAGCGTGAGTATAGCTACCACGACAATTAGGAGCTTCTGGCTATAGCTGATCTTTATCCTTGGCACCTTCGTTAATGATAAATAATAAATGATAAATGATAAATTATGGGGAGAGATTCTGGAGGGAAGGGAGATCAGACTTTGAAGCCGTAGCCGTAGCCTGAGCGAGTGACAATGAGTTTGCCGTATTTGCCGATTTTGGCACGGAGGCGAGTGACGTTGACGTCGACAACACGATTGACTACGACAACTTCATCGGACCAAACCTTCTGAAGAATATCTTCGCGCGAGAATATCTTACCGGGGTTGCTCATGAATAGGGAAAGGAGTTCGAACTCCTTGCGGGGCATACGGACGGGGACTTCGTCGATGGTGCAGACGATCTGGTCGAGGTCGATGACGAGTCCTTCTTCTCTGATGATGCGCTTGGGTTTCGGATCCTCTTTCGGCGCGGTTACTGCAGCAGCGGCCGGGGCAGCTGCAACGGCAGCGCCGCGTTCGGTGCGACGAAGCACAGACTTGATGCGGGCGAGGATGTTGCGGATATTATATGGTTTTGTCACATAGTCGTCGGCACCGAGGTTGAGACCGGCAATCATGTCGTCGTCGGCATTCTTGGCGGTGCAGAAGATGATAGGTATCTTAGCAGTGGCGGGATTACGCTTAAGGATTCGGGCAATTTCGAAACCGGACATCTTACCCATCATGACATCAAGGAGGATGAGGTCGTAGGATGGGAGGTCCATTTCGAGGGCCTCTTCAGCAGAATAAGCGGTGTCGGCTTCATAGCCTTCAATCTCGAGGTTAAGCTTAAGACCTTCGCAGAGGTCGGGTTCGTCGTCGACGACAAGTATTTTGTAGATTTCCATATTGATATTTAATGCAAAATTCACAATTCATAATGCACAAATCGGCAGTTAGGGCATTATGTTTAATTAATTTTGCAAATTTAATAATTTTTTTTGGATAATGCAAGATTAATTGAGAATTGGGG
>CAYNPB010000039.1:0-18197 GCA_964399005.1 uncultured Sangeribacter sp. | reverse complement strand
CCATTCCGAAGTTTGTGCTTCGATGAGTCACAAACATGTCGAGTTCTTCAAAGCTGCCTTCATCAAGGAGCTGGTCGATTCTTTCACGGGCAGTGTATTTGCCACGTTCATGCTGTTTGGCAATTGCCTTTTCGCCACCGCCCAGGCGTGCGATAGCGCGCTTGTCGATGAGCTCTTGAATCTTTTGTTCTTGAGTGGTCATTATTCAATAGATTGTAAGATTATTTCTTAGAGGGGTCTTCGCAAAGCTCAGTGAGCACAGCTTCAGTGCATTTTGGGTGAAGGAAAGCGATCTGAAGGCCGTCAGCACCCTTGCGTGGAGCTTTGTCGATAGTGCGGATTCCCTTAGCTTCACACTCAGCGAGTGCTTCTGCCACGCCGCTTTCTACAGCGAAAGCCATGTGGTGCATGCCGCCCTTGCCACCATTTTTCTCAATGAATTTTGCGATTGTGCTGTCGGGGCTTGTTGCTTCAAGAAGCTCGATCTTAGTGTCGCCTACCTTAAAGAAAGCGGTAGTCACTTTCTGATCTTCCACTACTTCCTGCTTGTAGCATTTCAGTCCGAGTACATCTTCGTAGTATTTGATTGCTTCAGCCAAGTTGGGCACTGCAATGCCAATGTGTTCGATGTGGGAAATTTCCATTGCGTTTTTTGATTTATTGGTTAGTTTTATTTTAGTTTTTATGCTGACAGCTCCATCGGGAGGAGTCTGTACAATTACGTGCAAAATTAACAATTATTTTTCAAATTAGGAAAAGTATTCAAAAGAATATTTAAAAAAATAAATAAATCTATATTAAAATTAATTTTTTTTACTCAATTTATTGTTATGTCAGAATTTTTTACGATATTTGCAAAATATTTACAAAAGTGTCTTTAAGATACGGTAACTTTTGTTTTCATTAGAGATTCTCCTCGATTGAAACTTGTATGGAAATGACCACAGGGGCGTTGGCCTCACTTGTTAACGGAGTAGTAGAAGGAGACTCCGGATTAAAATTGACGGGATTTGCAAAAATCGAAGAAGCTGCTCCCGGGCAGATCACCTTTATTGCAAACCCCAAGTATTCGCATTTTATTGAGTCGACCAAAGCGTCGGCTGTCTTGGTATCTAAGGATTTTGAGCATCCCAATCCAAATTGCATCACACTGATAAGAGTAGATGACCCCTATGCAACTCTTGCAGAGTTTTTAAGGATGCTTCAGGATTCTTTACCGAAAAAATCAGGAATGGAGACCCCCTGCTTTATTGCCGAAGGTGTTGAGATTCCGGAAGATGCATATATCGGAGCTTTCGCTTATATAGGCAAGGGAGCCAAGATAGGCAAGGGGTGTCAGATTTATCCTCAGTCATATGTTGGAGACGGAGCTTCAATAGGAGATAACACAATCTTATATGCCGGAGTGAAAGTATACCAGGGTTGTAAGATTGGAAACCGATGTATTCTTCACAGTGGTGTCGTAGTCGGTGGAGATGGATTCGGATTTGCTCCCAATGCGGCTGGAGAATATGAAAAGCTCCCTCAGACCGGCATTGTCGTCATCGAAGACAACGTGGAAATAGGCGCCAACACCACTATCGACAGGGCTACCTTTGGATGCACAAAGATTGGAAAGGGAACTAAACTCGACAATCTCATCATGGTTGCTCACAATGTAGAAATAGGTGAGAACAATGTCTTTGCAGCCCAATCAGGAGTAGCCGGAAGCACAAAAATCGGTGATTATAACCGAGTGGGTGGCCAGGTAGGTTTTGCGGGACACATCCAAATCGGCAATAACAATGAGTTCGGAGCTCAATCGGGCATTCCTGGTAATGTAGGAGATGGACAGCGACTGATGGGTTATCCTGCTGTAGATGTCCGTAAGTTTGCCAGAAATGTCGTGTATATTAATAATCTCAAAGAGTTATTTGATGAACTGAACCGCAAAAAGTAAGCGGTTCAGTTCATCACATATATAGCCATTCCAAAAAAGAAATTAAATTAACAAAACATATGAATCAACTCACTTTAAACGCACCTATAAAGGTAGAGGGAAAGGGCCTGCATTCAGGAAAGCAACTGACTGCAGTCTTCAATCCGGCTCCTGCCAACTTTGGCATCAAGTTTAAGAGAATAGATCTTGAAGGTCAGCCGGTGATCGATGCTCTTGCAGAAAATGTAATTGACACTACAAGAGGCACCGTCATTGGAAAAGGAGATGTCAGAATAAGCACGATCGAACATGCAATGGCAGCTCTTTATGCTTATGGGGTAGACAATTGCCTGATTGAAGTGGATGGTCCCGAACTTCCCATTCTTGACGGTAGCGCTACAGTCTATACCGACAAAATCGAAGAGGTTGGTCTTGTCGAACTTGAAGCAGACAAGGATTACTATATAATAAAGGAGAAAGTACAGTATAAGGATGAAAATGGAGCTACCATCACGATATATCCGGATGAAGGGTTCAGTGTTGAAGTGATGGTAGAATACAATTCTCAGATTCTGCCAAATCAGTTTGCTGTGCTTGATGATCTCGCTGACTTCCGTCAGGAGGTAGGTAGTGCCCGCACATTCGTGTTCGTACGTGAGATAGAAGCACTCCTTCAGCATGGTCTCATTAAGGGTGGCGACCTGGAGAATAGCATCGTGATCTACGATCAGCCCGTCACTCAAGATAAAATCAATGAGATATGCGACGCCGTAAAAGTGCCGCACATGACAGTAGATAAGCTCGGCTACATCAATCCTAAACCTCTTAAATGGGATAATGAGCCGGCTCGCCACAAGCTGATGGATGTCATCGGAGATATAGCACTGATCGGACGCCCACTGAAGGGACGCGTAGTAGCTATCCGTCCGGGACATACAGTCAACAACAAATTTGCTCGTATGCTGCGCAAGGAAGTGAAGCATACAGAAATGCAGAGTCCTATCTACAATCCCAATGTAGCTCCCTTGATAGATGTCAATGGAATTAAGAAGATGCTTCCTCATCGCTATCCGTTCCTTCTTATCGACAAGGTGATAGAAATAGACCGCAAGCATTGTGTGGCTGTGAAGAATGTGACAGTAAACGAGCCCTTCTTCCCCGGACACTTTCCACAAGAACCTGTCATGCCGGGTGTGCTTCAAGTAGAGGCAATGGCTCAGGCAGCCGGAGTGCTTGTGCTTAACTTCCTTGATGATCCTGAGAAATATTCCACATATTTCCTGAAGATAGACAATGTCAAATTCCGTCAGAAAGTGGTGCCCGGCAACACATTGCTTCTGCACGTGTCGCTCATGACAGAAATACGTCGTGGATGCGCGGTGGTTAAGGGTTACGCCTTCGTTGGAGAAAAGATTGTCTGCGAGGCAGAATTCATGGCACAAATAATAAAGAATAAATAACGAGATGGCACAGATGAACTGCATACATCCCGAAGCGAAAATCGGCAAGAACGTAAAGATTGGAAATTTTACGACCATTCATGAAGACGTGGTCATTGGCGACAATTGCGAGATCGATTGCAATGTCAATATCTATCCCGGAGCAAGAATTGGCGACGGAGTAAAAATTTTCCCCGGCGCTACAGTTGCTGCAGTGCCTCAGGATTTAAAATTCCGTGGAGAAAAAACCTATGCATATGTAGGCGACGGCACAGTGCTCAGAGAGTGTGTCACAGTGCACAGAGGCACGGCTTCCAAAGGAAAAACTGTGGTAGGCAAAAATTGTCTTATCATGGCTTATGCCCATATTGCACATGACTGTGAGATAGGCAACCAGATTGTCATATCGAATGCTGCTCAAATGGCCGGAGAGGTTGTGATTGATGATTGCGCAGTAATTGGTGGAGGAAGCCTTATCCATCAGTTCTGTCACATCGGCAGAAACGTTATGCTTCAGGGAGGGGCACTTGTCAATAAGGATATCCCTCCGTTTATCAAGGCGGCTCGCGAACCTATATCATTTGTAGGACTAAATTCCATCGGTCTACAACGCAGGGGATTCAAGCCTGAGGAGATCCAGCAGATTCAGGAGATCTACAGGATTTTATATCTGAGTGATCTCAATGTGACTAATGCTATTAAGATGATCAAAGAAGTATGCGCTCCATCGAAATATCGTGATGAAATCGTTACTTTTGTAGAGAATTCAAACAGAGGCATAGTAAGGTCCGCCATCTGATAAAAGGTGAAATAGAAAGTATTCTATAATGGGGAGTGGCGTATCTTCGTTGCTCCCTTTTATTAGCTACCTATCATGGTGAATACATCAAACATATATTGCAGACAGATAGTAGAATTGCTCCAGGCCCACGGTGTCAAGACGGTTTATTGCAGTCCGGGCTCTCGCAATGCACCGCTCTTGATAGCACTTGATGCATGTCAAGAGATAACGAAGCATATTGTTGTGGATGAAAGGAGTGCGGCTTTTCAAGCTTATGGATGTGCTCTTATAGAGCAAAATCCTGTGGCAATAGTATGTACTTCGGGAACAGCCGTTCTCAACTATGCTCCTGCAGTTGCAGAGGCATATTATTCCGGAGTGCCATTGATAGTTATTTCTGCCGACCGTCCAAGAGAATGGATTGACCAGGAAGACTCTCAGACGATTCGTCAGTTTGGTGTATTAAGTCATATTGTGAAAGGGAGCTACGATGTCAGGGCAATTCCTGAAGGAACGGCAAAGGAATATACGGAAGATGTGAAGTGGACCATCAACCGGACAATCAATGAAGCTTTGCTTAAGGCAATGGAGGGGAAGAGAGGTCCTGTGCATATCAATGTTCAGTTGAGCGAGCCGTTGGGAACTTTGTCAGAATATGAAATGAATTCGGAAAGAGTTGTAAGTATGATTTCTAATTCTGAAGTGCTTCCTTCGAATGTCCTTAATATGCTTGCTGAAAAAGCTTCGGCTTCCAAGATAATGGTTGTGGCCGGATTTATGGCACCCGACCATAGACTTGATAAGGCCATGCGAATGTTGGCATCTTTACCCAATGTCGTGGTAATGGCTGAGACATTAGCTAACCTGCATGATCCTCAGCCCATGTCGACCATGATTGATGCCGTGCTTTGTGATATGACAGAAGATGAGAAAAACAGAATGCGACCGGATTTAGTGATTTCATTTGGTGGAGCTCTGGTGTCAAGGATGCTCAAGCAATATCTTAGGGAGTATTCTCCTGCTGATCATTGGAGTCTGGGCTATACCAATTATTTCTGCGATTGCTTCAAAGCGATGACCCATAAGATAGAAATTGAGCCGGCTTCATTTCTCAGACAACTCTTTGGCAAAATACGGAAGATGAAAATTAAGATTGAGTCGGATTACTCATTAAAATGGGAGTCTTTAAGGACCGGATCGACTGCTTTGACAAGAAATTTCATTGACCGTTCACCATGGACAGACCTCAAAGCACTCGACTATATCTTCAGCAATTATAAATTTGACAATCTATTTCTTTCCAATGGCACAGTAGTCCGATACGCACAACTCCTTCCTCATTTATGCCATGCAGAATATTGCAACAGGGGGGTCTCCGGCATAGATGGAAGCACCTCTACGGCAGTAGGAGGAGGCTGGGCATATAAGGGAAGGACTTGCTTGATTTCTGGAGACATGTCGTGGCTTTATGATTCTGGTGCATCTGTGCTTAATTGGCTTCCCTATGATATGCGGATGATAGTCATTGATAATTCAGGAGGTGGAATTTTCCGATTTATAAGATCTACTTCGAAAATACCTTCCGAAATTTTGGATCGCTATTTCTGTGTGAAAGATTTGCCTCATGTGGATGATATTGCAGAAGCATATGGAATAGAAACAATGGAAGCTTCGGATATGGAGCAATTGAAGGATGGAATCGAATGGCTTTCAGCTGAGTCGGACTTCCCGAGATTGCTTGTAGTGAGCACGCCGGCTGAGGAAAGTGCTAAAATTCTCAGAGAGTATTTTGCCAAAGTGCGAGAGACGTGATGCGATTTGATTGATTCGATTAGAGGTATGCGATATCGTGGTGCGATTTGGGAAAGCAGATGAGTATTAATTTATTTTTATTATATTATCATGTTTGAGTGGAAGACTATTAAGGAATATGAGGATATCCTTTTTGATGAATTCGAAGGGATAGCTAAGATTACTATAAACAGACCTAAAGTGTATAATGCTTTCCGTCCGAAAACAAATTTTGAGATGCTCGATGCGATGCGCATATGTCGTGAACGAAGCGACATTCGTGTCGTGGTGCTTACCGGAGCTGGAGATAAAGCATTCTGTTCTGGTGGCGACCAGAATGTGAAGGGAATAGGAGGATATGTAGATGAAGATGGTACACCGAGACTCAATGTGCTTGAGATGCATCATGCTATCAGGAGCATACCGAAACCTGTCATTGCTATGGTAAACGGTTATTCAATCGGTGGTGGCAATGTGCTTCAGGTGCTTTGTGATCTTTCCATCGCTTCAGAAAATGCTATTTTTGGCCAGACGGGTCCAAAAGTTGGAAGTTTCGATGCTGGATTCGGAAGTTCATATCTTGCGCGATGCGTAGGGCAGAAGAAAGCTCGTGAGATTTGGTTTCTCTGCAAGCAATATACCGCAGCAGAGGCTCTCGAGATGGGTATGGTGAATTGTGTGGTGCCGTTTGACAAGCTGGAAGAAACTACTGTAGACTGGTGTCGCACGATCATGAAGAGGTCGCCGTTTGCAATCAGGATGATCAAACGTGCTCTTAACGCCGAGCTTGACGGACAAAGAGGAATGATGGAATTTGCCGGCGACGCAACCTTGATGTATTACATGATGGATGAAGCTCAGGAAGGCAAGAATGCGTTTCTTGAAAAGCGTGATCCCGATTTCGACAAATACACAGTATTCCCATGAGACTTGCATACGCACCCTATATCCTTAAATTCAAGTTTCCTGCAGGCACGAGCCGTGGAATATTGACAGAAAAGCCTACCTTTCTGATAAAAGTATTTGATGAGAACGATCCTACGAAGTTTGGGATAGGAGAGTGCTCAGTATTTCCCGGGCTCTCTCCGGAAGCGGATGGCAATTATGGATATAAGTTGATAGAATTGCTCGCCAATATGGCACTTGGAAAGGAAACTGACCTTTCTCGACACAGCAGTATAATTTTTGGCTTGGAACAGGCTTTGCGTGACTTTGCCGGAGGTTGCCGCCATATCTACTTTCCTTCAGGCTTTACACAGGGGACTGAAAGTATCGAAATCAATGGACTCGTATGGATGGGTGATTTCGACGAGATGATTGAGCGAATAGATGAAAAAATTGATAAAGGATTTCATTGTATCAAGATCAAGATTGGAGCAATCGACTGGAGAAAGGAAGTGGAGATGATTGAATATATAAGAAAAAAATATTCAGAATCAACACTTCAGATAAGGGTGGATGCCAACGGAGGATTTAATATGGATAATGCCCTTCCTCGATTGAAGCGGCTTGCAGATCTCGGAGTGCACAGCATTGAGCAACCAATACCGGCGGGGATGCCTGAATTGATGAGCTTTTTGTGCCAGGTATCTCCATTGAAGATTGCACTTGATGAATCTTTGATAGGGATCTATGGCACCTCAAAAAAAGAGGAGCTTCTCAATAAGATTAATCCGGCTTACATTATCCTTAAGCCTTCTTTATGTGGAGGCTTCTCAGGCGCTGAGGAGTGGATAGGGTTAGCCGAGGAAAGAGGAATTGGATGGTGGGTCACTTCGGCACTGGAGTCGAATGTAGGATTGAATGCCCTTGCCCAGTGGACCGCGACTCTCCGTACTTCGATACCTCAAGGTCTTGGCACGGGAGCACTCTATACCAATAATTTTGAATGCCCATTGCATCTGGAATCAGACAAGTTGAGCTATGATCCCATGATGAGAATCTCGGATGAGATTTATGAATCACTTGATTGGAGATATTGACCAATCTTTCCATACTTAGTAGAAACATTGATTGAAACTTCGTTGAAAATGACTCAAGAAGAATTTGAAAAAATATGGCATGACAGTTCTGATTACGTGACGTGTCACACTTCCGGCTCCACGGGAGCTCCGAAGGAGATACAATTGAAAAAAGACTTTATGCGTAAGAGTGCCGAGAGAACAAATGAATTCTTTGGTATTAATGGCGAAAGTCGTCTTCATACGTGTCTTGATTTCAAATATATCGCATCAATGATGATGACTGTCAGAGCTGATGTGGCCGGATGTAGGCTGACTTCTGAGGAGCCCTCATCACGTCCACTTGCCGAAGTTGGAGAAGATGATGAGATAGAACTCCTGTCTGTAGTTCCTGCTCAGATGGAATGGATTCTTGACTGCGGAAAAAAATGGCAAGGCTTAAGACATATTCTCATCGGAGGCTCGGCTATTCCATCAATGATGCGCAGGCGCATAGCGCTCTCAGGATATGATGCGTGGGAGACCTACGGAATGACTGAAACAGCATCGCATATTGCTTTGAGAAAAGTGAGAGAAGAAGATGTGATGTTTTCCACTCTCAGTGGAATTTCGGTTGAAGTCGACGACAATGGTTGTCTTGTGGTCAAAATGCCCGATGGAATAAGGTTGGTCACTAATGATATAGCAGAAGTCAAGTCTCCTACCGAATTTAAGATACTGGGCAGGGCTGATAATTGTGTGATAAGCGGCGGTATTAAGATAATGCCGGAGGAGCTTGAAAGAAGACTTGGGCCATTTATAGCATTTGATTATTGCATTTCGTCTGTTCCTGATAAAAAATGGGGAGAGAAGTTGGTGCTTGTCGTCGAGATGCCCGATTTTGACATGGAAAGTGAGTTGATACGCGATGCAGTAGACGTAAGGCTCCGCCAATATAGGAAAATACTTGATTTGGGAGTAAAATCGCCCAAAGATGTAGTTTGCTTGTCAGAGCTTCCGAGGACAGCAAATGGAAAAATCGACAGACGCAAGCTGAAAGACCTTCTTGGAGTTTCCTAATAAAAGATTATTTGGAAATTAATAAGTATAAAATTAACCTACAAACCCCGGCTGATGTTGTCAGACCGGGGTTTGATTATCCGTTTTTAGAAATTTTCTGTAGTTGTTCTTCATTAATGATCTTTATCTTTCGGCCGTCGACGAGAATTAATTTTTCAGAAACAAATGTTGCAAGAGTTCTAATTGCATTTGCAGTCGTCATGTTGCTCAAGCTTGCAAGGTCTTCGCGACTCATGTAGATGCGCAGGGTCGCGCCATCGTCTTCCAGACCATAATTATCCCTGAGAAGAAGAAGAGCGTCGGCCAATCGCCCTCTAATATGCTTTTGTGTGAGATTGACGATTTTTGTGTCTGAGCCTCCGAGATTTCTGGAGAGCTCATGAATAAAGAACATGGCAAGATTGATGTTGCCCCTTATGAGACGCTCCACAATTTTCATAGGTACGCAGCCAAGAATGGACTCCTCAACAGCAGCCACGGAAGACACGTATGGTTCCTTGGCGAAATATGCGCGATAGCCAAAATATTGCACCGGACTGTAAAGGCGAAGTATTTGAACTCTATCCCCAATACCGGCTTTATACATCTTGACCTTTCCTTTGAGCAGACACCAAAGGAATTGAGGATTTTCATTTTCAGAATAAATGATCTGATTCTTTTTGAAAGTGGAAATGACAAAATTATCGGTGACGATGCGCTTTTCTTCGGGAAGGAGCGCATTCCACATCTCCGACATGTCATTACTTACGATATGTTCAAGTGTACTCTTCTTTAACATTATCTTCTCGTCATTCAGACGCTACCTGTATGAAACCTTTTTGAAACACTGGCAGAGCATAGCCTGCGATTTTTTTACCATTAAGTATGCAAAATTACAAAAAAAAAATGAAATAAAGAAATTTTTTATTAAATTTGCGACAAAATCAGCTTTCACATTATGAATGTTGAGGGTTTTGGGGCTATAGGGTTAGTGGCAGGAGGGATTATCAGACATTTAATAAATTTTCATTATATGATAGAAGAAATATATAAGGCGGATTCTAACAGATATGAAGCCGGTATGGAATATCGCAGAAGCGGAAGAAGCGGAATTCTGCTTTCTGAGCTATCCCTTGGATTCTGGCATAATTTTGGTGAGACTGCACCGCTTGAAAGGAGCAAGGATATTATGCGCCATGCTTTTGACCATGGAATCACATCTTTTGACCTTGCCAACAATTATGGACCCGGATATGGAACAGCTGAAGAAACGTTTGGCTTTGTATATGACAAATGGTTTCGTCCATACCGAGACGAGATGTTTGTAGCTTCAAAAGCCGGGTATGATATGTGGCCGGGTCCGTATGGCAATTGGGGATCACGAAAATATCTGATGGCCTCTATCAATCAGAGTCTCCAGCGTACTAAATTAGAATATTTTGATGTGTTTTATAGTCATCGTTATGATCCTGAGACTCCTCTTGAAGAGACATTGCAGGCTCTTGTGGATATTGTCAGGATGGGGAAGGCATTATATGTCGGCATATCTCGCTGGCCTGTAGAGGCATCAAAATTTGCTTTTGACTATTTGAAAAAGCACGATACGCCGTGCCTGATCTTTCAAGACAGGCTTAACCTTATAGATCGCAGAGTAGAGTCAGACGGAACGCTTGAATGTGTAAGAGAGAATGGTTGCGGTTTCATAGGATTTTCTCCCCTTGCTCAGGGCATCCTGACCAATAGATACTTGAATGGCATTCCGAAAGATTCAAGAGCAATGCAGCAGAGATTCTTAAAGACATCTCAAATAAGTGATGAACTCGTGGCAAATATAGCAGCTCTAAATGAGATTGCATCCCGAAGAGGACAGTCACTTGCGCAGATGTCGTTATCTTGGGTGTTGTCACATCCCGGAGTCTCATCGGTGATAATAGGATGCAGCAGCGTGACTCAATTAGACGATTCGCTACAGGCCGTGAGCTCTAAAGAATTCTCCGCAGAGGAATTGAAAGAAATAGAGACTATAGCCTCAAAAATAAAACTTTGACTTTTATAATCAACAACTTTGACCTTTGCAATAAGTAGGATATCACAAAGGTCAAAGTTGAAATGGGAGTGGGGTTTAATTTTGCATATGATCAGGATGGTAGCCAAGAAGGAAAGCATTGGCTGCCATTCTTTTTTTACCTGCCGGTTGAAGTTCGAGTATCTCCAGCCATTTGTCTGAGCATGCTACAAGAAGACGTTTGCCATCTGTTTTTATTGATCCTGCCGTTATCCCTTCAGAAGAAATATCAGTAAGATTAGTGCGGAAAATTTTGCATTCAAGAGGCCTTCCGGTATTCTCGATAAGAACACTCCAAGCTGCAGGGTATGGGCTAAGTCCGCGCACATGGTTGTGTATATCAAATGATGTCTTATTCCAGTCAATTTGGCAATCTTCCTTGAAAATCTTTGGAGCAGGCGTGAATTCCCCTTTAGGTTGAGGAGTAGTGGTAAGTGTGCCATCGATAATGGCGTTGACAGTTTCTACTACCATAGCAGCTCCAAGGTGCATTAGCTTGTCGTGAACATCTCCGACGTTGTCTTCGGGCAGTATCTCAATCTTTCTCTGCATAATCATGTCACCGGTATCAATTTCGTGTTTCAAGAAGAAAGTAGTGACTCCGGTCTCCTTATCGCCGTTCATGACTGCACGGTTGATAGGAGCTGCACCACGATATTTAGGAAGGAGTGCTGCGTGAAGATTGAAAGTGCCAAGCCGAGGCATCTGCCACACTTCGCGAGGAAGCATTCTGAATGCTATTACGATGAAGAGGTCGGCATTAATTGCACGGAGATTTTCGAGAAAGTCTTCAGATTTCAGTTTTTCGGGTTGCAACAGAAATAAGTCATGCTCAACAGCATAACGCTTCACGTCACTTTGGTAGAGCTTATGTCCGCGCCCTGCTACCTTATCGGGCATCGTCACCACACCTGCCACATTAAATCCATTTTGAATAAGTGCGTCAAGGCTTTCAACTGCAAATTCGGGAGTACCGAAGAATACTATTTTCAGGTCTTTCTTGTTCATGAGCTTCATTCAAATTTCTTTCTTAGCAAAAAATCAAGAGTCTTAGGGTTATGGGTTACATTGAATGTTTCAGTCGTCGGAGTAGTGTTTTAATACTCGGCGATAGGAGTTAAATATCTTTGATTTTGACACAAAACCTACGTATTTTCCGTTGTCGACTACCGGAAGATTCCATGCTCCGGTCTTGTCGAATGTATTCATCACCTTGTCCATGCTGTCGGTGATCTCAATTCTTGCCGGAGGCATCGCCATAAACCGGCTGACATGCATCTTTCTGTAAAGATCGGGCCGGAACATAATGTTGCGTATATCATCGAGGAGAACTATTCCTTTAAGCATACCATTCGAATCAGTCACGGGATATAAATTGCGATTGCATTGAGAGATAACCTCTACCATTTGCTTAAGGCTCATTTCCGGATGAACCTCTATAAAATCGCGTTCGATGACATTATCTATCTTAAGAAGAGTGAGGACTGTACGGTCTTTTTCATGAGTGATGAGATCCCCTTTTTCTGCAAGACGCATCGTGTAGATGCTATAAGGTTCGAATGCGAGAATCGTCATATATGATAGGGTAGAGACTATAAGGAGTGGGAGAAAGAGATTATAGCCACCGGTCATTTCTGCCGTCAAGAAGATCGCCATTAAGGGTGCATGCATCACTCCGCTCATCACTCCGGCCATGCCCATGAGTGAAAAGTTTTTTTGGCTCAGTTCAATTCCAAAATCCATCAGATTGAACACGTAGGCAAAAAGAAATCCTGTCATTGCTCCCACGAAAAGAGATGGTGCAAATGTACCGCCGACTCCGCCGGCCGCATTCGTGGAGGTCGTGGCAAAAACTTTTGTAAGTATCAGGCAGGCCACAAAAAGAGATATTGACCAAGGATTGATTCTGTCTCCATAGAAGATAGTGCCGTCAAGAATGCCTTGAGTGTTTCCTTCAAGAAGAGTGTTGATAGCATCGTAACCTTCACCGTATAGTGGAGGGAATACGAATATTAATCCAGCCAAAGAGATGCCACCGACACAAATCTTCATCCATTGGCTTTTAAAATTGCCAAACCATTTTTCAAGCATAAACATTGCCCGGGTGAAATAGAGACTCACGAAGCCGCAAATGATTCCAAGAAGAATTGTCCATGGGATTCGGTTGGTATGAAAAGGTTCGCTTTGTGAGAAGAAGAATTCCGCACCATATCCTTCCAGAACATATGCAACTGTAGCTCCGGAAATCGAAGATATGAGAAGAGGCATTACCGTGGTTCCGGTGAGGTCTATCATAAGGACTTCAAGAGTGAAAAGCATACCGGCAATAGGTGCACGGAATATTCCGGCAATACCGGCGGCAGCGCCACATCCTACGAGAAGCATCAGAATGCGCGGTGAAAGCCGAAAAGCCTGACCAACATTCGACCCGATAGCAGCTCCTGTGTAGACGATAGGACCCTCAGCTCCGACTGAACCTCCGAATCCGATTGTGATGGCGGAGCCCACCAAAGAAGCATAGCAGTGCTTTTTCTTCAGACGTGACTTTCTACGTGAGATAGCGTAAAGCACCTTTGTCACGCCGTGGCTGACATTATCTTTGACTACATACTTGATGAAAAGTGTCACGATGATAATTCCGACCACTGGATATACGAGATTGAGCCAGTTGCCGGTAGTGGCACTGAAGTGCTGAGTCAGAAGATGGGCTATGGTGTGAATAAGGTATTTGAGGAGCTGAGCCGCAAATCCACATACTACTCCCACAACAAGAGCGAGAATAATGACGAAATTGCGTTCCTTAATATGCCTTTCTCGCCATTGCACCAGCTCAGCCCACCATTCGGTGAATCTATTATGTGTTTCTTTATAAGCCAATGTTCTAAATATTTCCGATTTATTGTAATATTACTCGTTATTTACCTCTTCCTTCCACAATTGTCAGCACCGTATAGAGCATGATCTTCAGGTCCATCAGGACAGACATATTGGAAATATATAAAAGGTCGTATTTTGAGCGTTCCACCATTTGATCTATCTCAGAAGCATAGCCATATTGCACCATTCCCCATGACGTGATTCCCGGGCGGGTCTGATAGAGGAGTGTGTAGTATGGAGCTCGCTCGATGATCTTATTGATATAGTATTTTCTTTCCGGTCTTGGACCTACTATACTCATTTCGCCTTTGAGGACATTCCAAAATTGAGGTAGCTCATCAAGCCGATATTTCCTCATTATCCTTCCAAATTTTGTGACTCTTGGATCATCATCGCTGCTGAGTTGCGGTCCATTATCTTCGGCGTCAGTACGCATGGTGCGAAACTTTATGATTTGAAATGGACGTTCTTTAAGTCCTATTCTTTCCTGACGATAGAAAACAGGACCCTTAGAGTCTGCCTTCACTCTAATCGCAAGAAAAAGATAGAGTGGGCTTAAGGCTATAAGCGTTAAGAGGCTTGCCACAACATCAATAGTGCGCTTGATGTTTTTTTCAGCCTCCGACATGCTTGAGTGAGTGAGATCAACAAGAGGAAAACCGTATATATCCTTCAGCTTAATTGAGGAAGTCATGAAATTGAGCATATCAGGCGATAACTTTATAGGTTTTCCTATTGGGAAAAGCCTATATGTCAGATTAAGGACATGCTCTTCCTTTGATTTCTCCGGAGCCAAGATGATATGGTCAATATTATTGTTCTGGCAAAATTCCTGCAATTGCTCCATCTCCATGGCATCATCAGAATAATTATGCTCTCCCGGAATCTTGAAGAAACCCTCGATGGAATAACTGACCACAGACTTGCTTTGCATCATCTTTGCAGCCAGAGAATGAGCCTTTTTGGAATTACCCACGAAGACTACCGTATATTTCCAGTCTCTGCTTTTGAAATGCTTGATCTGATTGTTGATGACAATGATTCTTCCAAGGAAAGTAAAGAAGAAGAATATTAAGTAGACAAGAAAAATCTGTAGAAGATTGGAAGAGATTTCGCTCATTTGGTCGTTTGTGAGAAGAGCGAGATGAATGAAGATTGTGCTGATGGCAGAGACTATGGCAGTATTTAGAAACTCATAGAATCGGGATTTGCCGAATGGGTTATTGTAGAAACCGGAAAGCCAATACAAGCCCAATAGAATGATTGGAAATATTGCCTGCTCTATTACGACTTTAGGATAAGAAAAGAAAGTCAATACTGTATGAAAGGAATGGTCAGACAGTGGACTTTCAAGAGCTCTTAGGACATTGAACATCATGAAGGAAATGTTGGCGGAAATCCAATCCGTCAACACGAGCTTCATTCGCTCAAACCTTACAGATGCCATCTTTCCTATCATCTTATGACCTTGACAATATTTTCTTTTGTTATCTTTATGATGTTGCTTGGTTTGGAAGTGGCCTTCTCTTTCTGCCGGAAAAGACAGACGTAGTCGACTCCGTTTTTGATTTCAGACGAGATCTCTGCAAAAGTGAGAGGGGTTGGTTTCCCGCTTTTGTTGGCAGAAGTTGACACGATCGGACCTTTCAGTCGATCGCATAATACACGGCTGAATTTTTCTGAAGTGATTCTTATACCGAGGCTTCCATCCTCGGCTTTAAGGTTTTCTGCTACACCGACAGGATGATCGTATATGATAGTCATAGGATTGACTGCGACATCAATGAGTTGCCATGCGATTTCAGGCACACTTCTCACAGAGCGTTGCAGCATTCCTTCCGAACTGACAAGTACGAGCATTGACTTGGAGTCGGCTCTTTCCTTGAGTCGGTATATTTTTTCTACCGCTTGGGGATTTCTTGCATCACATCCTATACCCCAGACAGTGTCCGTTGGATATAAAATTAGTCCCCCCTCCTTTAAAACCCTTACGGCTTCCTTGAGGTCGGCTTCGTCATAGCGGCCTTCCGGGTTAACTAAGATATTATCTTTTTTTTCTTCCATATTCATCATACTTGTATTGCTTCAGCTTCTGAAATCCAAAGACGTGCGACTGCATCAGACGGCATTCTCCAGTCGCCTCTCGGAGAGAAAGAAACGGGACCTACTTTAGGGCCATCCGGCATACAAGAGCGCTTGAATTGCTGATTGAAGAATCTTCGGAGGAATACTATTAGCCATTTCTTGATAGTCTCCCGACTGAAAGTAGGGCGTCCATCATCATACGGGCCTTCAGCAAATGCTTTGCAGGCAAGTGCAAATATCTTTGCCGGGGGGAATCCGTCTTTCACGAAATGATAGATAAAGAAATCATGGAGGTCGTAAGGACCTACAAGATCCTCAGTCTTTTGGGCTATGTTTCCATCATTATCAGTTGGGACAAGTTCCGGACTGATTGGAGTGCTTACAATGTCTTCAAGAATTCGCCTGGTCTCCTCATCGCTATCTTGGGCTACTCTCCTTACGAGGGGACGAATCAGAGTTTTGGGAACAGAAGCATTGACACTATACATAGACATATGGTCGCCATTGTAGGTGCACCAACCGAGAGCGAGTTCAGAGAGATCGCCGGTGCCAAGAACCATTCCGCCATATTTATTGGCGAGATCCATTAGAATCTGAGTTCGTTCGCGTGCTTGCGCATTCTCGTAGGTTGCATCGTGAGTGTCGATGTCATGACCTATATCCTTAAAATGGAGTTTTACAGCTTCAGCAATGTTTATTTCGATATGGGTGATACCCATATGCTTCATCAAATCGACCGCGTTATTGTGTGTCCTGTCAGAAGTTCCAAAGCCGGGCATAGTGACACCAATGATGCCTTTTCTATCAAGTCCGAGGTCGTCAAAAGCCCTTACTGCAACGAGAAGTGCAAGTGTGGAATCGAGTCCTCCGGATACTCCCAACACCAGGCATTTGCAATGGGTAGCAAGCAGTCTTTGTTCAAGACCCCAAGCCTGGATGGTGATTATTTCTTCACATTGCTCCTCAAACTTTTTCTTATCAGCCGAGAGGAAAGGGTAGGGGTTTATATCGCGCAGGAGATTGGCAGGCTCAGCTTGAGTTGCAGTGAATTCTTCCAATCCAAATGTGGGAAGAACTATATCATTCTGTCCGAAACTTGACTGGCGTTGACGAATATTACGGAGTTTCTCTACGTCAATATCTGCGATGCAGTAGCCTTCAACACGTTGGAATCTTTCAGTTTTCTTCAGAATTTCTCCATCTTCGGCGATTATGGCATTGCCAGAGAAAACGAGATCCGTGCTCGATTCTCCGGCTCCGGCAGATGAATAGACATAGCCACATTTGCATCTTGATGAGCGTTCCTTTATAAGGGAAACGAGAAATGCGTGCTTGTTGATGATTTCATCTGTTGCACTGAGGTTGGCAATGATGTCGGCACCGGCTACGCTGAGCGAAGTGCTTGGAGGATTAGGAACCCACATGTCTTCACAAATCTCGACTCCGAATTTAACGTTTTCTATGCGGAAAAGGATATTAATGCCAAATGGTATGGAGTGTCCGTCGATATCTATGATATTGTATTCCTTTCCTTCAGGAATATTCAGCTGTAGGGCAGAAGAAAACCAACGTTCCTCATAGAATTCATCATAATTTGGAAGATAACATTTTGGCACTATGCCCAAAATCTCACCATATTGAATTACGGCTGCGCAATTGTAAAGGCGACCTCTATAGCGGACCGGTAAGCCAACTACGGCTGTGACATGAGATTCTTTTGTGACTTGCTGTAGAAAACCAAGTTGACGCAAGGCGGCATTGAGAAGAGTAGGCTGGTTGAATAAGTCACCACAAGTATATCCTGTAAGGCAAAGTTCAGGAAAGACGATAAGTCGTGCTCCTTTTTTGGAAAGAGCCATGATCATATCGGAAATTCTCACAGAGTTTACAGCAGGATCCGCGAGTTCGACATTTGTATAAGCGGCTGCCACTCTAATATAGCCATATTTATTCATGGAATATGCAGTTTCTGATTAGTATATAGTTTGCAACAACAAAGATAGCACAGAAAATTAAGAAATGCAATAGTGGGTACCGATTTTTTTTCTTAGATAAGCCTCCGTAAGCATAGAAACAATATGATATATGGCTGAACTAACAACGTAACTAATAAAAAAAGCAGATGACTTGAATAGCCATCTGCAATATAAAGGATAAATAAGATACGATTATTTGAGAGCAGCCTGCACTGCATCGTTGGGCACCATCTCTTCTTTGAAGACATAAGCGCCTGTCTTAGGAG
>CAYNPB010000038.1:0-18216 GCA_964399005.1 uncultured Sangeribacter sp. | reverse complement strand
TGCTTTTTCTACATTAACTTTTCCATACTCTTTATACGCCTTTTCAAGATCAGCTCTTGTAGAAGGATCAAATTCCTTACCCTTTGAGTCTGTAAAGATTCCGTCTAAATACCTATAAGAATTAGGATTTTCCAGAACTTCTAACAAATTAGATGATACAAACATATCTATCTTCCCAACAAATCTATCTCCATTGGGATATGTAATCCTTAGTAAGTCCGACCCTGGTTCTGCTTCAAAAACTCTTCCATCTTTTAAACGGAATTTGAAATATCCAGAAAGTGGTTGAAATTTTATACTTTTAATGAAGTCTCCATTTTCGAATTTCAATCCATCGCCATTTAAACTGGCAAACTTACCCTCAACTTCCATATTATGCTCATCATCCACTCTTACTCCATAAGGTACAAGTCTATTATCAGTTATTTTATATATTACTTCCAAATTACTTGGATTTCTATCTGAATAAAAAATTCTGTTATACATAGTTAACTGCAGATTAGACAGACCATTACCAGAATTTCCAGGATAATACTTACTTTCCCTGGTTAAGGATACATTATCTATATTAGGTTTTTCAAAATCTGAGATTTTTAAATTTGTCATATCGACAATTGAACTGTCATCTAACAATGCGAGCCAGTTCTTTGAGTCTTTTTTTGCTGCAATCGCCCCTCCTGGGAAAGTCACCTTATACTCTATAGGTTTTGCAGAATCGTCAAGTTTCCTATCCATACCGGAGACATTCTCCCAAGTTTTTGGATCCTTGATTGATTCAGGTTCTCTGAATAACATATAATCCCCATTGGGTTTGGTATATGCCCTCAATCCCTCAGAATAATGTATACACTTTTTGCCTCCCGCAAGATTATCAGTTCTTACAGGCGTATACTTCAAACTTGCAGCATTTAGTGATTTAGCTTTTGCAAGACTGACATTTTCATATTCCTTCTTTAGTTGCTCATTATATAATCTTTCTTTTTCTGCTCTCTCTTTTGTTTCACGTATAACTCGTGCTTGTATAAGATTCATTTTTGTTCCATCAGGACCTGTTAATTTTGTATTTTCGGAAGGAATAAACTCGGCTAAGTCCAATGCTTCAAATAACTCTGGAGACTTAACAGTAATTGTTTCTACTTTCGGATATATTTTAAATAAATTCGAAGGTAAATTTTTAACATTTTCTCCAAAGGTAACTTCTCTTATTATTTGCCTATCTCCCCAGAACATAGTTTTATCCTCACCGAGAATATTAAATGGCCTTCCAATATAGATTTTTTTAATACTTGATAAATTCTTTATGTTTATCGGAGAGTCACCATCTTCTATAGTAATAGACGGAACATCTGTTAAAAAATTCGTATAAAATACATCGCTATCTATTTTCGACACTGAATTAGGAATGATTATATTACCTAAATCTGTGTGATAAAAAGCTTTAGTTCCTATGGATGCCACACCCTTTAGATCAATTGTCTTTAGATTTTCACAATAATAAAAAGCCTCCTTGGGGACATCCTTAATTTGTCCATTGAATACAATACTCTTAAGTTTCTTACTCTTTTGGAATGCCTTATCTGTAAGACCCGTCACTTTGTAAGAATTCCCTTTCTTGTCTTGTACTGCTTCCGGGATCACAAAGTCTACTGCTTTCTTTGCATCGATGATAGTGGCGGTGCCATCGTCATTCAGTTGATATTTTACATTATCAACCGTCACGTCTTTCGCTGTTGCCATGAAGGCGCAAAGCATCATCAGCGATAGAAGTTTGAACTTTAATTTTGTACTTTTCATACTTATTAATTAGTTTGTTTTAATACTATGGTGATTATCCTTTTATACATTATTCATTATGTCCACAATCCCTCTATCAATTCTATGATAGCTTTTGCCGATAATCGATTGAGATTTACATTTCTCGCTTTAATGATTGGAGACTTTTTTGCATGAATCTTTTTCTTTAGCGCTTCCCCCTCTTCAGATTCGAGAAAGAAATTACCAAACATTATCAGTTCAAAGCTATAGTCAGTTGCTATCTTTCTCACAGATACCATTGTATCATCATCGGACTCCGGATGGCAAGCACATACAATAATCTTACAATCATAATCCTTCGCAAGCGGAATAACCCATTCTCTAATTTCATTTGATGTATCTCCTCTGGAAGCTATTCCTATTCTTGACCTCTCGGGAAAGAAGCCCTTTTCATCTTTGTCATAATCTACATATCCCCAGACTTCATGAAGCAGTCCATCATTAAGGGATACCTTTTTCGATTTATGGTCTGCGGGAAGCAAATCCCATACATTACGTATCGTACAGGTTTTTCCAGT
This sequence comes from uncultured Sangeribacter sp., assembly GCA_964399005.1. Classification (GTDB taxonomy): domain Bacteria; phylum Bacteroidota; class Bacteroidia; order Bacteroidales; family Muribaculaceae; genus Lepagella. The sequence continues at coordinate 15,883 of CAYNPB010000038.1, read as the reverse complement.
TTCGTCAGAACCACATACTGCTATCATATACTTTTTTCCCATAAACTGTGAAATGCAAGTTATTTTACATGGAAATCTTTGGAATGCAAAGTTAGTAACTAATTTTCAACCATATCGAAATAGTATATGAACAATGTTTTCATAATATGCGAAGAATTATTTCATATTTCAAAAACAAAATAAGGCAAAAAGCCTTATAAGTCATTGAGCGATCAAAGAATTTTAAGGTTAATTTAGATGTATAAAAACATGAGGCAGGGGTCGGGATGACCTCTGCCTCATGTGGCTGTAGAATATTTATTAAGTTATGTTGTGAACATTAGTATTCGAATTCGTCGTCGAGACCCACGGTGACTTTCTTCAGACGTATAATCACGAGGGAGTCGACCGGGACTCCTACCTTTTCTGCAAATTTGATGTAATCTGACGGCTGCATTGCTCCATCATATACTTTTTCAAGATTGAATTCATAGATTGGGGCGAGAGCTTTGATGGAGTCAAAACGAGCTATCACTTTTTTAGCGTTCCCAACCTGATCGGCCGGCATTTCAGAATAAGTCATATCTCTGTTTATTTCATCTGAAATCATTCTTGCCATGTATTGGGCATTTCTTGCTTCAACGATGTTGTTCTTTACCCATTCTTCTATGTTCCCAGAATGTTCGGCATCGTCCATCGCATATCCGATTTGCTCTATCATCTGGACATATTCTTCGGGATATGGATCTTGAGACATACACAACTTATCTGTCAGGTCTCCGTCAAATTTTGACTCGTAGACCGGCTGTTCTTCAACTTGTTGTTCCTCTACTTGCAGTGAATCGACTTGCTCAGCTTTTTTATTGCTGCAGCTTGCTACTAATAGAGTGGCTGCAAGAGCATAGAAAGTAATTATTAGTTTCTTCATTTCGATTGATATTTTTATATATTCTGCAAAATTACATATAAATTTTCATTGTCGCTTACGGTTTGTGTGAATAATTTATTCACATTGAATGAACGAATATTTCACCATGAGAAAAAAATTTATTCATGAAAAAAAGATGGATTTCGGTATTTAATTTTTTTTTTGTATTTTTGTGCAATTAAACTAAGAGCCCATCTCATAAAATCACAGCATGAAAATTTCTTCACCCTTTAATCTCAGCCTTCTTTTATCTTATAAAGAGAATTCTATCCTTGAAGTAAAATCTGCTCGTGGTGGACTACCAAATTCACTCTGGGAATCTTATTCAGCATTTGCAAATAGTGATGGAGGTGTTATTGTTCTTGGAGTAAAAGAAAAAGAAGATGGAAGTTTTTTAGTTGAAGGTCTTAAAGATGCTCATAAGCTCATTAAGGATTTCTGGAATACGATCAACAATCGTCAAAAAGTAAGTTGCAATATTCTTACTGACAATATGGCCTATTTAGATAAGGTTGATGAAAAGGATGTGATTGTTATTCATGTTCCACGTGCTGAGCGCACGTCGCGTCCAGTATATATTGGTTCTGATCCTCGCACGGGAACTTATCGCCGTAACGGAGAAGGAGATTATCATTGTTCCGTTGATGAAGTTGCTTTAATGATAAGAGACTCTGCTTTAGTAACAGATGACAATAAACTTCTTATTGAATTGGACACGGCATCATTTTGTTCAGACACCATTAAAGCATACCGAAATATTTTCCGACTTGTTCGTCCTACCCATTTATGGAATAATGAAGACGACACAATGTTTCTTCGACGGCTTGGTGCCGTGAGGGAAGATAAGGGAACTGGGAAATTTCATCCAACATTAGCTGGGTTACTTATGTTTGGTTATGAATCAGACATTATCTCTATACTTCCACACTATTTTTTAGATTACCAAGAGAACCGCACCAATGGCATATATGCACGTTGGACAGACAGAATCACATCACAAACTGGAGATTGGAGTGGTAACGTTTTCGATTTCCTTCTCAAAATAATCTCAAAATTACAAGCCGATCTTAAAGTCCCTTTTATGTTCAATGGAAATGTTAGGAATGAAGATTCACCGCTGCATAAGACTGTCAGAGAAGCTGCTGTCAATATGCTGGCAAATGCTGATTTCTATGGGCGCCGTGGAGTGGTGGTAACAAAGAGCGATAAAGGTTTTAAATTCGCCAATCCGGGAAGTATGAGAGTTTCGCTTGAGGAAGCCCTGCAAGATAGTGCTTCTGACCCTCGCAATGGTGTGATGATGAAAATGTTGACGTTGGTTGAATATGGAGAAAGAGCGGGAAGCGGGCTGCAAGGTATCTTTAAGACATGGGAAAATGTCTATCATTGTTCTCCAAAACTTGAAGTTACGACGTCAGGGGGTATTGATCGTACAACTTTATTACTGGATTTTGAAGGACGTCAACCTGACATAGAGGCTATGAAATTATTATATGGTCCTTCTATGGATCCCGCTCTCAATAGCAATTTCGCTACTAAAGATGTTAAGCAGGAACAAATAAAGAATATAGATGTCGCTCAAAAGGATCCGGATGTCGCTCAAAATGATAAGGATGTCGCTCAAAATGATAAGGATGTCGCTCAAAAGAATCCGGATGTCGCTCAAAATATAGATGAGGGAATCATAAATATTATTATAGCAGATAAGAGTATAAAACGTGATAGCATAGCAAAACAATTGTCAGTAAGCAAGAAAACCGTCGAACGTCATATGAAAGATCTTGGTATAAAATGGAGTGGCCATCCAAAGTCAGGTCACTGGTCTTTGCCATCTAAAAATTAATCCCATATCAAAAAGCCAAGACTGCCACCACAAGATGCACGGGACGCACGAGCCGTGCATCCACGAAAAGGGGTGGTAGTTATAGGCGGTGGAAGTGGATGCCGTGGTGGCGGCCGCAGACGTAGGTGGCGGAGGGAGTGCCGTTGTGGATGAGATTGTCGAGATAGAGGGGTTCGGAGTCTACGATCAAATGGCAGGTAAACGTATCGCCGACACTCAGCTTTGTGCCTTCCGCCTTCACTATCCGGAATTTGCCGGCTCCAATATACTTAATATCGCATACCCTGGAGGGTTGCCAAGTCAACCTTATCATTTCTCCCCATTTGAGCTGATGCAATACGTCGATATGCTTCGATCCCACCATGCCGCTGTCAATTCCGGACTTCTCATTTTGCTGAAATTCATTCCAACTTCCCCATCCAATATATCTGGCAAGAGTGTCTAAAGTTGACGGGCGTGGAGTGACTGGCTCAGATAGGTAGCCCCAAATACGCTTAAGGGTTGTCGGACTCATCAATATCCCAGTACGTTCGAATATGCTTTCCGAGAGCTGAATGAATCCTTTAGGAGATTTCACTTCCCTTCCAAACGACTCCTCAACCAGTCTACGTAGATGATCAATTGAATACACGGTGATATATATGTTTAGTAAACCAATCATGATATATATGAAGTTCCCCTTCTGCAATCTCATTCTTGATTTTAAAGAAAGTCTCTTCCGGCAGTTTATAGCTTAATCCATCAATATAACTATTCATAAATTCTTTAGACTTTGCCTTGGCTTCATTAGCGATATCATAAGGCTTATATCCATTTTCGAGCAATTTATTTATCCGCTTTTCATCATATTGACGGTATACAGATCTCGAATGATCAAGACACTTTTTAACAATATTTTCGAGTTCCCTCTGCTTATTTAGCTCAGTCGACAAATCAGTGACATTTCCCTTAAGCTTACTAATCGTATCGGTCATTTCTGAAATGGTCTGAAGGTTTGCTTTTGCATTCTTCACCAACACGCCTACCGAATCTTGCATCTCTGCCATTCTCCCTAAAGAATCAACATTTTCACTCCTCAGCGACAAGATTTCAATAATCATAGCGCCTAAAACCACAGCCAAGCCTAACACAAAACTTACATAACTGACTATTTTTCTATTTTTGTCATTTCTATTTATAGCAGCCTTAAGTTTTCCTGCATTTTCATATCTCTTTTTTGGAGCAGAAAGACATCTCCTTATTATGTCTTTATATCCACAAGACAATTGCAAAAGGACCATTCCAATGCTATAAACATCATCACGGGTGTCGGCTTCATGACGGACATAAGCCTCTGGAGCCATATATCCTTCCGTGCCTGCAGCTGCTTTCAATTGGGTGTGGGAGTCAGTATCAGCTAAACCGAAATCGACAATCACTACGCTGCCACCATTTTTCCGGATCATGATGTTTTCAGGTTTCAGGTCGCGATGCACTATACCCTCAGAATGGAGATACGCTAAAGCATCAATTATTTCATTTGCCAATCTGCGTCGGTCGCTTCGAGTCAATTGATCCTCCTCCAGCAGTTCGGTAAGAGTCTTGCCCTCTATCCATTCCGAGATGATGCAAAGACCAAGCCCATCCACTTTCTCCAGACTCACGGCCGTAGCAACTCCGGGATGATGAAGTTTGCTTTGTATTTCAAATTCCTTTTTCAGACGTTGGGCAGCGACTGTAGAAGACTCTACTTCCGGGATTGACTTAAGAAACCATCTATGGCCATACCTTTCCCCAATGGCTGTGACACTCATGTCTGACACCCGAATGATTTTTACAATTCTCATCTCAGGAGAGTCAGACGCTATCAGATCGGCTGAACCGACAAAGCCGGAATCGCATTGCAAAGATGGTATCATATCGCAAAATTAACAAAAAGGACTGGTATGGACTAATTAAATTCAAAATAATTTCATAATTTTGTCAGAAATAGTCCACGCTATAGTGCTTATGTCGGATAAAATCACTATTTTTGCAGTGTAGAAGCGCATTGCTTCTGCCGACATAAAGGAGAGCTTCTCAACTGAGCCCATCAGAGAATCTGGAAAATTCATCAATTAAGGTGCGGAAGTTGAATAAGTTGCACTCTGTATATTTTGTGTCTGTCCTCTTTCGGGCAGACCCATGATATATGGGCGTGGACTATTCTTTTTCTTGACCTTAATGGGTATTCCAGAACCTTCTGATGGCAAGAAATAAGTTTGTCTTGCGCCCTTTTTATATAGAATTATCAAAAAGGACTAATTTTGCTCGCCGAGAGGAGCTACCTTTGCAACATGAAACAGACGATGCATATAGGAGCTCAAATAAAGAAGGTTTTCGAGGCAATGCCCCGGCAGTATACCATCACATGGTTTGCTGCCCAGATCCATTGCGACCGAAGGAACATCTATTATATCTTTGAGCGCCCTACGATCGACATCGACTTATTAGCCAAAATTTCTGAAATACTCAACCACAACTTTTTCCGGGACCTCGCCGATGACTTCGACCGAGAATGCCCCCTTTCCTCCTAAAAGGAAGCCCCTAACCCCCTAAAGGGGGAAGATTGGGCTTTGGGACAATAATTCTTGTAGGGAGATGGGGGCTGGGGTTGGAGTCATACCGGCGCGGTGAGCTACCATGCCGATGATTTCTTCCGGAGAGTGATGGGCGCGTAGATATTCCATAGAGAGGGATTTGTCGCGTTTCGAGAGTCGGATTCCTGCTTCATTGCATACGAGTGGCACGTGTGCAAATTCAGGAGGTACATATCCGAGTAGCCGATAAAGATAGATTTGCTGCGCCGCTGAAAGTAGAAGGTCGTCGCCACGCATCACTTCAGTGACGCCCATGAGTGCATCATCAACTACTACGGCCAATTGATAAGACCAAGCTCCATCGCCACGCCTCAAAATGAAATCTCCACAATGAAGGGCAAGATTGACAGTCTGAAATCCTTTAATTCTATCCTCAAAAGATATTTCTTCGTCGGGCACTGCCAGACGGATGGCTGCGTCATGAAATCTACCCTTGTCTAAGCCCCCCTTGCCCCCTAAAGAGGAAGTTTTAGATAGGGAATTTAGGTTTTTCGGATCTAACCATGCGGGACGGCAGGTGCCTTTATAGACCACTCTCCCATCCGATTCGTGAGGAGCCTGAGTGGCGAGGATGTCAGCGCGTGTGCATTTGCAGGGATAGCAAAGGCCGGTGGATATTAATCTTTCTAAAGCATCCTCGTATATATGATGCCTTTGGCTCTGGAGATAAGGGCCATTCTCTCCCTTTCCTTCAAGCCCACCTTCATCCCATTCGAGCCCGAGCCAATGCAGGTCGTCTTCAATCTGATGCGCATAGTCCATCTTCGACCGCTGAGGGTCAAGGTCTTCAATGCGTAGAATCCAACGACCACCTCGCGACTTTACGGAAAGCCACGAGAGCACAGCGGTATATATGTTGCCGAGATGCATACGCCCGGAAGGGGATGGGGCAAAGCGGCCGACGGGTATTTTTTCCAAAAGATTGAAGATTAATTAAACTGCCAAGATTTCGAGATTTTCGAGATTTCCGAGATTCCCGAGATTCCCGAGATTCCCGAGATTCCCGAGATTATTCTATTTTAATCAACGCGACTGAGTATTAAAAATTGTAAAAAATACACTCTAATTAAACCTTTAGGCATGTGAGTTGTTCTAATGGTATAAAGTAAGAAATTAGTTTCATGATGTTAGGTTAGTAAAATGTATTATGGAAAGCACTGAGCGGCATTCATTTGTGAAAATGGATGTCGCTTTTTTAATGCATAATGCATAATGCATTATCAATATTCCGCTATCACAAATCGCCTCTCTGAGACTACTTCCAAGTGTCAAACTAATCAGTTATCCGATCTGAGGATTGACTCAGAATAGGTAATTATGCATTATGAATTGTGAATTATGCATTATTATTTGGTGGTGTGGGTAAAAAATAGTAATTTTGCAGACATAACCAACTATTACAGAAAATTGGATACAGACCCTTTACCTGCACATAGTCCATTGCTGGCCCTGAGCCAGCTTGCACAAAGTGCTATATCTTTCCATGCTCCCTCTGACTGGACTTCATGGAGCATCATTGTGCTCATCGCACTCATTTGTTTATGCCTGTCGGCATTCGTCTCCGGTAGCGAGATCGCTTATTTCGGGCTTTCACAAGCTGAAATTGAAGAACTGGAAGAAGACGAGACACCAAATGCTCAGAAGGCTCTCAAACTCATCAAGAATCCCGAAAAACTATTAGCCACCATTTTGATAGCCAATAATCTTGTGAATATCACTATGGTAGTGCTTCTTACATTTGCTATCAATCAGGCAGTGGAATTCCACTCCGCAATAGTAGGATTCTTGCTGCAGACTGTATTGCTGACTTTCCTTTTGCTTCTTTTTGGAGAGATCTTCCCGAAACTCGTGGCTCGCGGAAGAAGCATGAAATGGGTGCTTATGGCAGCCCCTGGAGTGAATTTATTTTCTACCATCTTCACTCCCCTATCTTCCATATTGGTGAAATCCTCTTCCATCATTAATAAGGTTGTAGCTAAAAAGCAGGAGAATCTCACTACCGATGAATTGGAGAAAGCTCTCGAGATCTCCGATCTGCAAGAAGGGAAGGATAAGGAAATGCTCGAAGGAATCCTGACTTTCGGAGAAAAAGGTGCAAGTGAAATAATGATAGCTCGTGTGGATGTCACCGACATCGAGTATCATGCAGATTTCAAGGAAGTAGTGGATGTAATCGTCAAATCCGGCTACAGCCGCATTCCTGTCCACGACCGCACACAAGACACCATCCGGGGCATTCTCTATTCTAAAGACCTTCTTCCCTATATCGGAACTTCCGATGAGAAATTCCGATGGCAAGCTCTGATCAGGGATGCTTACTTTGTGCCGGAATCGCGTTCACTCGATGATTTGCTTGAGGATTTCCGCACCAAGAAAATACATATGGCAATCGTAATCGATGAGTATGGCGACACGCAAGGCATAGTGACGCTCGAAGATGTCATAGAGGAGATCGTAGGAGAGATCGACGATGAATATGACGAAAGTCAGAATCTATATCGCAAGATCTCAAAAGACACATATGTCTTTGATGCCAAGATACCCATAAGTGATTTCTGCCGCGTCACAGACACCGAAGAAGAGGAATTGGGCGACATCGGCGATGCCGAGACTCTTGCCGGACTGATGCTTGAGATCAAAGGTGACTTCCCGGAGAATAAGGAATCACTGCAACGCGGGCCTTTCCGCTTCCTTATTATGCAAATTGAAAAGCATCGCATCACTAAGATCAGAGTCTCCAAAATAATTGAGAATTGAGAATTGAGAATTTTGAATTGAGAATTTTGAATTTTGAATTTTGAATTTTGAATTTTGAATTGAGAAATTTCAAAATTCTCTGTGAATTCCGGAAACTCTGATCATTCCAATTATTCTGATTACTCCGATAATTCTGATTACTCTGATTACTCTGAAAATATTAATATTATGAGCGATTTTATGTATGAGAGGGCTATTGCTCCTTGTGGAATAGCCATTGAAGAGATATATGGAGCTGAGGAGAAGTCGGCAAAGGTTTGGAAACTCTTTGCCATGCAGATCTTCTCTGAAGCGGAGGGTGATTATCGGGAGATCGTGCATCTTGAGAATGGCGCGCCATTGCTTGATGGGATTCCCCAGCGAATATCCGTGTCTCATACTTCGCATTGCTTAGTAGTAGCTTCCCTACCGAAGACTCCGGATATTGAATTAGACACCATAAATCCGCGTACTACTCTTGGTATTGACCTTGAAAAGAGCGATCGCTCACAGGTGCTTAAGATCAGAGAGAGATTCCTCTGTGAAGAAGAACTGCTCCTTCTCCCCGCCGTTAAGGATATCGACAAAGCCTCTGCTGAAGAGATTGAGCTCCATATCCTGGCATGGACCTGCAAGGAAGCTATCTTTAAAGCAGTTTTCGGCACGGCAACCGACTGGAAATGTGATTACAGAATAAAGGAATTACCCAAAATCGCCGATGATATTTCTAAGGCTTCTGCCGATAAATATGGAAAAGCAACGGTCCTGCTCCAGGGAGCAGAACCGCAAGAAATGGAATTGATACTTTCATCTTGGAGGTTTGAGGGGCATATCGTCACACTCGCTTTTTCAGCGAAAGTTGCTAAGTTCCCTATTCAATAACAAGCGAAGACAATACTTTCTTAAAGAGTATTAGAGGCTCTCTCAAAAATTTGAGAGGGGCTCAATGCTTTTGCCATTGACTCCGATTCCGAATAGGGCATAGTCATAGTAAGCCGGGTCTTCGGGACGATATTGACGCAACTTTTCAGTCAGTTCTTCTACAGCCTTCCGGTCATCTTGTTTGCGTGTAAGAAGACCCAGATCGCGCGCGGTATTGCCTACATGCACATCGAGAGGGATGTAGAGTTTCGACTTTGGAATTGACTTCCATACCCCCATATCCACAATCCCATCATCGCGTACAAGCCAGCGGAGAGCCATATTGACACGCTTCAGCGCTGTCTGCTTAAGATTATTTGGAAGTCCTCTCTTCGACACTACTCCCCCATTGGCATCAGTAATTATCTTCTGCATTTCCTCCACCAGTTTCCAAGCCGGAGCTGGATCGTCGGCAGCATTGACAGAGGCGCTGAAAGCGTCCAAGTTGTCGTAACGGCGATATATCTCACGCAGTCCCGTAAGTAGATGTTGAAGGTCGCGGGCAAAGAATGTGCGGTGGATATTTTGCGACGGATCGAGGTCAAGATACCCTTCATCCATCACATAATTGTAGGGATCATGCCCCATCAGCGCAAGCAATCGCTCTGCATCACGGCAGATCATAGTGCGTTTGCCCCAAGCTATCAATGACGCAAGGAGTGCGACTATCTCGATATCCTGAAGTTTTTCAAATCTTCGTGGAAACTGAACAGGATCGTCGGCTATAAATTCGGGACGGTTGATAAGAGCCGCTTGCTCGTCTAAGAATTCTTTCATCGTCACAAGGTAATTTCTACGGGTTTGGATTCGCGGTTGTTCCGGTCGAGGGCAGTGACAGCAAAACGCATACCTTTCACCAATGAATCATCATCATCTTCCGAGACGAGATATTCCTTCTGAGGAGTCAGAATCATGATTGCCTCGACATTTTCCAAATCGATATCCTCATTCTCGAGGAAGGAATAGACTACGAAGCGAGTCTGATCGGTAGCTTTTTTCGCTATTTTCTCCGAATCCCACTCAATATATATTTTCCCATCTTTCTTGGCAGTGCGCAGATTCTTTACGGGAGCGGGCAATTCCTTTTGGTTTCCATATGCCGGGGGGATAGCGACAGTGTTCTGATGCACGAAAGCGAGGGAATCGGCCACACCCTTCATATTTCCGGTGACCCAATAGCCATGCCACCAGACATTGCCCTTAATATTGGGAAGCTCGCGCGAGAGCTTCACCTTCGTGGCAAGTTCGTTGGAATCTCCGGCTTTTGGATCAGCATTGCTCATGGTGCGCTGCACATCCTGACCGATGAAGAGGTCGACGCCATGACAGTTATCGTTCCACCAATGGGCAAGGTGCCTGCTTGGAGCTGCCTTGAAGTCGAGAGTCCAGTAGAGCTGTGGGGCAAGATAATCGACCCATCCGTTTTTAGCCCAAAGCAGAACGTCGGCATAGAGTCCGTCATAGTTTTGCAGGCCATTTGAGTCGGAACCGCGAGGGTCAGTCTTCTTATTACGCCATATTCCAAATGGGCTTACTCCGAAGCGCACCCAGGGTTTTGTCTGCTTGATCGTACGGTTCATCTGCTCTATCAGAAGGTCCACGTTGTGTCTGCGCCAATCCTCGAGTTTCATGCCTCCTCCAAATCTCGCATAGGAAGCATCATCCGGAATTTTCACTCCGGCTACGGGATAGGGATAGAAATAATCATCGATATGTATGGCATCCACATCATAGCGGGAAGTAATGTCTTTCACCACTTCGCATATATAATCACGGTTTTCCTGATAGGCGGGATCGAAGAAAATCTTACCATCGTATTTGAAAAATCGCTCAGGATATTTTTTTGAAATATGATTGGCAGGAAGCACTTCCTTCGGAGAGGAAGTGACACGATACGGGTTGAGCCAGGCGTGCAGCTCCATACCACGTTTGTGAGCTTCTTCTATAGCAAATTCGAGCGGATCCCAGAGTGGAGCAGGAGCCACACCTCGTTTGCCGGTGATCCAGCTCGACCAGGGTTCAATCTCGCTGATATATGCAGCGTCGGCGGTAGGACGCACCTGAAAAATCACCGCATTGCACCCTGTGCGATGCAGACGGTCGATTTGGTCTGCAATATATGCTTTCAACTGGGCACTCCCCTTCTGCTGCGTGTTCATATATTGGGTCTGGCCAATGATATGAAGCCATGCTCCGCGAAACTCGCGCTTCGGATTCTGAGCCGTCCCATAAAATGGAAGCAATAGCGACAGGATTACTGCCGCCATTGCTATTCTTCTAAACAAATTCATTCTAAATTCAAGATTCAAAATTCAAAATTAATCTCCGTAGAGTTCGTTCCACCAGGAAGGATCGTCCTGAAGATGCTTTGCAAACCATGCCATTATTGTAGCATGCCAGGGGCGACGCTTGTCATGGTTGGTGATGATATGATCTTCACCATCCACCTGCACAAATTCCACATCGCGTCCGAGAATCCGGAGTGCATTGAAAAGCTGTATGCTTTCCCCGATGGGCACATTGGTGTCAACCTTGCCATGGAGCAGAAGCAGAGGGGTGTGGATCTTATCGGCATTGAAAAGAGAGCCGTGCTTAGTGAAAAGATCCTGATTATTCCATGGGTAAGATTCCGGAGCTGCAGTGGTATTGTAAGAATAGCCCCAGTTTCCTTCTCCCCAGTAGGAAGCCACATTTGAGATGCCGGCGTGGGCTGCTGCGGCTGCAAAGATATCAGTCTTTGTCTGCAGATATTGAGTCATGAAGCCGCCATAGCTTGCACCGAGACATCCGATTTTCTTGTCGTTGACAAAATCATGAGTGCGGCAGTATTCCTTCACTCCCTCGATAATATCGTCGGCTGTGTAGTCGCCCCAAGCATTGGCATGGCGGGCAGAAAATTCCTGTCCATAACCATATGCTCCGGAAGGATTAATCACTAAGGCCACATATCCACGCGATGCAAATATCTGAGGGTCGTAGACGCTGAGGTATCTCTGGCATGGTGAGCAACCTCCATAGTAGTATACGATCAAGGGATACTTCTTATCAGGGTCGAAATCAGGAGGAAGCACCTGCATGCAGTCGATAGTAGTGCCATCGGGAGCCTTATAGCTCCAGGATGAAGCTTCCCCGGGCTGCATGTCGGGATAGTCGCGTGAATATGGATCATCCACCAGTTTCAGTTTTCCTGATTTCAGATCAAGGAGTTCACAACGCCCTGCATAATGATAGTCGGAGCCAACGGCCGACATCCACTTATTTTCGTCTGTTCCGATCGAGAAACGGGAGATGTAGGGCATTCCGAAATCTATCTTTGAAATCTTTCCTGATTTAGGGTCGAGCTTATAGACATTGAGGGTGAAGCCATCTGATGCTCGGAAATACACCAGTCCGTCAGCAGCATTCCATATAGGTTCTCCTTCGAGCGAAGGGTTGAAATCACGAGTGACGGGGCTAATGGATTTGTCGGCAATGGTCATTATGAAACCCTGCACGTCATAGTCATTGCTATATTTATGTCCACCATTGTTCTTTCCTATTCCTCCAAAAGCTTCCGGACCGCCTGTGATGAAAAGTTGGCGTCCATCAGGAGAATAGCTGCACGACTGCACGTAGGGATCACCCTTTACGAGCGTATCGGTGGCAAGTGTAGTCAGGTCGAGCTCAATCACATCATTGAAATAGAACGGGAATACATCCATCTTCTCACTTTGCGACCCATAGACCAGTTTCTTTGAATCAGGAGAAATGTCGTAGACGGAAGTAGTGTTTCCGGCATAAGTGAGAGGCTGGCGGATACCGGTCTTCAGATCATATTTCTCAAGATAATAGCGATTGCGATGTCCTGCCAGACGATCATCCGGGTCGCGCAGACGTTTCACCGGACCGGAATCTTTCTGACCCTCTACGAATTTGTATATAATAAGGAAACTGCAATCGGGACTGATGGTGAAACTATCCTCCGGAAGCTCCGAGGCCATCAAAGTCTGCTTCTGAGTGGAGGCGTCAATCGCATACAGAGAATAAGTGTCGTCAGTGGCCACAGTATAGCCAATCGTGCTCCCTTTTGGCAACCAATATGATCCTTTCGGGAGTGAAGCATTCAGAGTCTTCCCGGAAGAGCATTCTACCAGTTCTGACCATGAGCGGCGATTTTTCTCTCCATACATTGTGGAGTAGCCCAAAATCATATATTTACCGTCGGGAGAGATGGAAGCGCGGCTCACGCGGGTGCCAAGGGCAGACTCATCCACACGGAAACGGGTAGTGGTGTAAGGGCCGGTGGCAAAATTCACGCTTTCAAATTCTTCATCCGGAAGAAATTCCAGTTGAAGAGCCGGGGCTTCGGGATCATCCGGAAAGGATATAAAGGATATGAAGAGGTCGGCTGTCTCGGCAGGTTCCAAAGAATAGGACGTCTTATCCCAAGATGGAACTGAGTCTGCAGAATTCACTGTCAGAAGACTTCCGTTTTCATCGGAGAGCTCTGCTATCACATTTGATTTGAGGCGAAGGCGACCCTTTACAAACTTATCAGGGCGCATTCTCGTAGCAAGCGTCCGAAGCACGGGGCCATCGCTTGCTTTAGGAAATCTCACACTTAGAGAAGTGTCGGTCCTAACCTCTTTCCAATCAGCGTTATGGCGTCCGAGCTTTCTATTGACAGTCTTGAGAAGCTTGTCGTTGGAAAAGGCATTCTTTGCCTTAAGCATCGAGTCGGCAGGCAGCGCAGGGAGCTGAAGGCTCACCTCCGGCGACACTTTAAAAACATCAAATTTTACAGAAGCATCATCGCCCTTCATTGTAGAAAATGAGAGGGCGACAGCTGATGCGGCCATGACCGCAGCCAATTTTTTTATCATAATTATCCTTCTACTTCATAGGCTGTGATGGCCTTGAGTTTCATATTATAGATTAGCGTCGAATAAGGCACTACAGAAGTGCTGGCAGCGCCATAGGCTGCAGCCATAGGAATCACACAAGTCACAGAATCACCCACGTGCATATGTGTCAGCATCGTCCAGAATCCGGTGATATTCTGATTGGGCTTGCAAGTATATATGCCACTCGATATGTTGGAACTCGAATCAAGCAATGTCCCGTTGACATAGTAGCAATCATATGTCACCTGCACAGTTGAATTGTCCATTGGCATGAGATTATCGGCAGTTTCGCTGCGATCATTGTGCCATTGAGCTAATATATATACTTCAGGAGCCCATTCCGGTATGATTTTTTCGAAAAGCTTATTGCCGTTTTCATCTGTAGCGGCTTCCTTTTCTGCAAGGTATGTCTCATTCTGGTTTTTCCATTCTGTATAGTCTACGGTCTTGTCGTCGTCGCCGAGACAGGAAGTAAAGACCGGAGCCATAAGAAGAGTGGCAGCCCCATATAGGATAGTTCTTGGAAATTTCATTTAATATTTTTTAGAACAATCAAGATAAATCAAGAATAATTCTCGACTTATCTTGACCATTATTTAATCTTTAATCTTTAATATTTCGACTAAAATTCCACTTTGGGAGCCTTGTTTGCGCCTGCCTCAGCCTTGAATTGCTCCTTTTCCTTGAATCCGAACCATCCGGCGTAGATAGTGGTGGGGAATTTCTTAATGGAGGTGTTATATTCCTTTACAGCCTGAGTGTAGCGTTCGCGCTCGGTGGCAATTCTGTTTTCCGTGCCCTCGAGTTGAGTCTGCAGGTCGATAAAGTTCTGATTTGCCTTCAAGTCAGGATAAGCCTCTTTCACTGCATTGACATAGATGTCGAGAGCGCCTTTAAGTTTGCTTTGAGCTTCCTGATACTGCTGAATGTTCTGCTGAGGATTTTCCACGGCTTCGGCAGCATTATAAGCTTCGGTCAGTCCGCTGCGGGCTTGAGTCACCTTGATGAAGGTCTCGCTCTCATGCTCTGAATATCCCTTGACGGTGTTGACGAGATTCGGGATGAGGTCAGCGCGACGCTGATATTGGTTTTCCACCTGAGCCCAAGCTTGGTCTACGGCCTGCTCTTTCTCCACAAGGGAGTTGTAGTTACAACTGGTCAGAGAAGACAAGGCTAAGATGGCTACTATAGCTAAAGCTATCTTGCTGATAAATTTATTCATATCAGAGGAGTTTTTTGAGTAGGGAATTGAGGGATACTTTCTCTGCGAGGATCTTCTCGAGGTCGTCGGCATTGACGCGTTCCTGCTCCATAGTGTCACGGTGACGGAGAGTAACAGTGTTGTCTTCGAGTGTCTGATGGTCGACAGTGATGCAGAAAGGAGTTCCGATTGCATCCTGGCGGCGATAGCGCTTGCCGATTGAGTCTTTTTCGTCTACCTGGCAAGTGAAGTCGAAGCGAAGCTTATGTTGGATCTCACGAGCCTTTTCAGGAAGACCATCTTTCTTCACGAGTGGAAGCACAGCACACTTCACCGGTGCGAGTGCCGGCGGGAAGTGGAGCACTACGCGGCGATCCCCATTGCCCAGATCCTGATCCTCATAGCAGCTGCAGAAGACGCTGAGGAACATACGGTCGACACCGATGGAAGTTTCGATCACGTATGGCACGTAGCTTTGGTTGAGCTCCGGGTCGAAATATTGTATCTTCTTGCCTGAGAATTTCTCATGCTGGCTAAGGTCGAAGTTTGTGCGGGAGTGTATACCCTCTACTTCCTTGAATCCGAATGGCATCTCAAATTCGATGTCGGTTGCTGCATTGGCATAGTGTGCCAGTTTCTCATGGTCGTGATAGCGATACTTAGCATCGCCGAGACCAAGGGCCTTGTGCCATTTAAGGCGTGTAGCGCGCCAATAGTCAAACCATTTCATCTCCTCGCCCGGGCGAACGAAGAATTGCATCTCCATCTGCTCGA
>CAYNPB010000037.1:0-18561 GCA_964399005.1 uncultured Sangeribacter sp. | reverse complement strand
AAAAAAATGTTAAAAAACTTGCACATTATTATAGAATGCGCAGAGAGCGCAGAGGCGCAACAGGCAAACTGTCGAATCTTCCTACGAGCTTGACTTATATGCCACTGATCCTTCTTGTGAGGGCTACTTAATTAAATTTAGTAAAGATACGGATAATTTACTCAACTTCTCAAGCTCTTAATTATCTCACGCAGAGAGCGCAGAGGCGCAGAGGGTTCCACAAAATTGGAGTGAATTTTTCTGACGCTACCAAAGGGATAGACAACTATATTATTGATTCGGGGGAGGGGTGTTAGTTGGGTTGAGAGCGTAGGTTTAGGAATATGGGCATTACGAAGAGGTAGGCGAGAATTGAGAAGAGTAGCCCACCCATGCTTCCAATTGCGAAAGTAAACCAAAAATCGCCTTCGTCTTTCCGGTCGATCAGAAACGGAATCAATCCGAGAGCAGTGGATAATACTGTTAGAAATACGGGCACAGCCTTGTTTCTGAATGCCTTGAGATAGATACTCACTCTGTTTTCTTCCTTATGACGTTTCAATAGCGCACGATACTCATAGACTTGATAGATGCCGGCGTTGACCACAATGCCAGCCAACAGCACCATGGAGGCAAATCCTCCGCTTCCGAAGGGAATGCCGGTGAAGCAAAACGTAAGAAATGTCCCAATGAATGACACCGGGATAAGGCTTATGATGACGAGGGGCAAACTTAAGGATTCAAACAGAATAGCACACACAAAGTAGATGATGACTACTACAAGAAGCAGCAACCAATATTGAGTAGACTCTTCGTTATTCCATCCATAAGTAGTATTCAGACACCTAAAACCTACGGGAAACTTTGAGTTGAACTCATCAGTGACTTCCTCTATCAATTTATTGGAGTAATTCCATGATCCCAAGACGTTAAATGCCACGCGGAGCACGTATTCCTGATTCTTACGGGGAATGCTGTTCTTTGCTTGTCGGCGTGAGATATTCATATAGTTGGAAATTCGAGTTGGACTTCCGGCTACATCTATATATGAATTATCAAGTTGCCAAAGGTCAAACTTATCGTTACGAATGGAATGGAGCTGGAGGTCGGAATCAATATATTTGTCGCGGTATCTTCCAAGTTCTTTCTCAGCAAGCAATTCGTTCAATGAAGCATGAGCAGCTGCAATAGGAAATTTGTCGAGGGCAATGCGCTCCTTATCATAGATCATATATAGTTCATCTTCCTGATTCTCGTGTCCGGGAGTCTCTATGATTATATCCTGCACTCTCGGGTTGGTTTGCAGGCGATTTGTCATCTCCTCCGCATATCGGTAAAGGCGGTCGTAGTTGTAGCCGGCAATTTCGATGCGGTGTGATCTGTGGGCAAGATTGAGGGAATTGCTAAAACCTCGCTCACTGACTCCGAAGGTGCTCCAGTCTGCACCTCCAAGGGAAATAAGCTGACCAATCACCTTATTTTCCAATATATAAGGGAAAGAAGTGTCTTTCGAATCCTCCTTGAATTCCACTTCAACAAGCGCACCCCATCGACCGATATTAGTTTCAAACTTCTCAATTTCCGGAAAATGAGAAAGGAAACGCTCTACATGCAAAATCTTATCGTTGAGCTCATGCATGCTTCCTCCTATCGGCATCTGACCGCTTATGCTAAGTTTTTTCTCTCGTTCATCCGGTCGGCGGTCGGAACTCTTCTTTAGATGAACGGCAAAAAGACGCATCGTTCCACCAAGATACGTTGATAGAGGTTCTTTCAATTTCCTTACAAACAGGTTGCTTCCGAAAGTTGCGTTGTATGCTTTCTCATACCATCTTAATTCCTTGCGCTCACTCTGCGGGATATAGATATTACCTTCATCTCCAAGTTTGTCGGGGAGTGCATGAAAGGGTATGCCGAAAAGGAGTATGAGAATGATAATATAAATCCACTTGTGCTTTTGGGTAAAGCGGATGTATTTCCCATAAAAAGCAGTGAGTCTTTCGGCAAAACTATTCTCAGAAGGGAGCTTCTGTCTATGATGCTCATCATATCCGGTTTTCTCTATGAGAGCAGGTACGAAAAGGAGAGCAACTACCAGCGACACTCCAAGATTGATGATTATTATCCAAGAGAAGTCCTGCAGGTCTTTACGCAACTGTTCCGGCAGGAAGAAGATGATCACGAGGGCACCGATAGTGGTGAGAAGGGCAGCGAAAATAGCTATGAAAGCATTGCGGTCGCGATGTCGGAGATAATGATCCACCATCACAATGGATGAGTCGATGATGATGCCGAGCGAGACCGTAATGCCTGCGAGTGCAAATGTGTGGAGACGGAGGTCGGCAAGCCAATAGACGAGTAAGGCGATAAGGATATTTGCCGCAAGAGTGACAGACACTAAAAAGAGATACTTCCATCTCCTGCGAATGAGCAAAATGAATAGTAGCAGAATGAGCAATGAGAGAAGACTTCGCTTCACAAGGGTATGCAATTCTGACTCTTGCTTTTCTGCAGCATTGTATGTCAAAGTAAGATATACTCCCTTTTTTAGATTCTTCTGCAAATGCGATATTTTCTCAGTCAATTCATGAGAAAGCCTTATCTTGGGAGCATCAGAATCTACATAGATATTTAGATAGATAGTGCTGAGTCCGTTCAGACGATAATAGCTTCCTGGAAGGCGATCCTTATATTCATAAGAAGCCAGATCACCCATATATATGATGCTTCCGCCTGCATTCTTTATCGGCATCTTTTCAATTTGCCGGTCAAACTGATCTACGGCCAAATACAGAGCCTTCCGTTCCGGATTTCCATTCGAGTCTTCTGTGGTTAGTTCACCTATTATCTCAGCTCTACCCATATATCCTTTCAGCGCCTCCTCTATATCAGAGACCATGATTCCATATCTACGTAGCACCAACGGATCATAGCTTATCTCCACATACTTCCCTCTTCCCCCCGTGATGTCGATGCGTCGGACACCCTCGATTGATTTCAGAGCCGGTTCCACCTGATTGCCGACATATTCCTTCAGCTGATCATCTTTCATTGCGGAGTTCAGTTGATAGGTGAGAAGCAGAAGTTCTTTATCATCCTTCCCTGAAGAATTCACCACCTCCCCTCCGCTGATGGAGGGATAGGATACTCCTTCAGGAAATTTTTTGTAGATCTGTTTTATGGCAGAAGCAATCTCAAACTTTGTGGCTGATACATTTGCCTGAGGTTTGAGCACTATCTCCACCTTTCCTCTTCCGAAATTTGACACGGAGGAAATGCTCTCCACTCCCTTAACAGCCGACACCACCCCCTCTATCCGTGAAGTAACGTTTTGCTCAATCACTTTAGGGGATGCATTATTCCAGTTGAAATTAATGGTGAGGGTCTTTCCTTGTCGCGGACGTGGTTCAGGCTCGACGTCAAGCAGAGGAATCACCGCAATTCCTGCAGCCATACATATCACCATCACCATCAGCAAAGTAAATGGCGACACACGATCAAGACGCGAAAGAAAACCCTTATCCTCTTTTTTCATACACTTTGTAATAGAGTAGAGGAACAATGAAAAGACTGACAGCTGTGCCTACCGTCATTCCTACTACAAGGGTCAGCGAGAGCGGATATTGAAGAGCAGAGCCCATATCGCCGCGATGCAGGAAGGGAAGTAGCGCCAGGATGGTTGTAAGCGAAGTCATGATGATCGGACGCAAACGCATATGTCCGGCGTTGTTGACTGCCTCAAGGAGTGGCGTTCCAGAGCGACGAAGCCGATTGATAGTGTCGATTTTGAGAATGGAATCATTGATGATGATACCTGCCATCACAATTAGTCCTGTCATCGACATGATATTGAGTGTTTCTCCCGTAATCCAAAGCACAAAGAATACCAAGCAGACATCGATCACCATTTCAAAGAGAATGATGAGGGGTTGCACGAGGCTTTCAAACTGGGCAGCAAGAATGAAGAAAAGGAGCGCGAGCGAAACAGCTAGGACAATAGCAAGTTCTCCGACGAGTTTCCGGCTTTTGAAATACTCTCCTTCAAGAGTTGCGGTATATTCCGGATGACGCTTCACAAAACTATCAGTGAAGTCCATCACTTTTCTAATCTCACGGCTTCCGGCGTTGACTTCCACCGGATAGTATTCACCGGAGCCGGCAGCTGCAAGCCGTTTGTAGTCTTCCCTTTTTGTCTGGCGCAAGATGAGCGAGACCGGAATGTCAGTTCCCTCGTCATTCTTAAGGCTTCCTCCCATAATGCGCTCGCTGTCGCTACCTTGTTTTCCAACCATGATAGGTATGGAATTAGGTCCGTCGCTAATCTCAAACACCTTATTCTTATGCACTGCCTCACGAAGGTGAGAATAGAGTTGTCGGAATCCGACTTTGTAGAGGGTCATGCGCTCGGTGTCGGCAAGATATTGTATGTTTTCCTCTGTCACTACCGGGCGGATATGGATATCGGGAAAAGCCAAGCGTAAGGAGTCGATGAAGGAGCGGCTTTGTGCCACAGTAGGGCGGCCACCTTCGGCTGTCTGCAGGCGTATCTCAAGGTCGCTTCCTCCAGTCTGAAACACAAGCTCATAGAGATTGCCTGAGGATTCAAACGAAACGCTTGCTTTTGGATAATCCTTTCCTAATGTGCGCTCTATTTCTTCTTTTACTTCAGTCAAAGTCTCAGCATCCTTGCATTTCAGGTAGATGATGGCTTCGGAAGTGGTCAATTCCTTTGTGTGAGGAAGGAGGAATTGCTGCACTCCTGCCATTACGGTGGAGTGGAGGATATTATCGGAATTATCAGAGTTATTGGAATTATCGGAATTATTGGAATTATCGGAATTATCGGAGCTATTGGAATTATTGTAGGTTAGGGATTGGAGGAGTGAGGAGATTCGGCGGTCGTTTTCTTCGGCGGATATGCCGGCGTTCCAGTCAATAGAGACGAGAGTGTCGTCGGGAGCGATATAGGGCATTCGCTCCTTGTCGAGGTTGACGAAGAGTAACGCTGTGAGGGGTATGCAGAGGAAGCCTGCTATGATATAAGCCCAGGGATGGCGGAAGACGTTGGAGTGGATTTTGTCGTAGAGATTGAGGAGAGTGGGGAATTTAGTGGATTTTGGGTGATTAGGGTTTGTTTTTTTTTGGGAGGAGGATTTATGATTCTTGTAGAAACTATAATAGTATACAGGAATGACGAGCACTGAAACTCCCAATGAGGAGAAAAGCGCGATAGCCACAGCCATAGCCTGATCGTAGAAAAGTGCACCGGCAGTTCCGCTGAGAAACATCAGTGGGATAAAGACTGAGCAAGTGGTCAGCACACTGCTGAGCATCGGGATGAATACTTCTCTCGTGCCTGTCGTAATCGCTTCAGCAAGGGATTCCACTTTCAGTTGCTTTTGCCTGATATTGTCGATTACGATAATAGAATTATCCACCATCATACCCACGCCAAGAATCAATCCCGATAGAGAAATGACATTGATAGAGATATGGAGAAGACTGAATAAGAGGAGGGTAATCAGGAGTGATACCGGGATTGTGATGATTATTAGAATTGTAGGTCGCCAATCGCGCATGAAGAGGAAGAGGATCAGGCAAGCCAGAATCGCTCCCAACAGAAGGTTTTGCTCAAGGTTGCTGATGGAGTATGTGAGGAGTTGGGTTTGGTCGCGGGTGAGCTGGAAATTAATTTCCGGGAATTCCTTTTGAAGGTCATCGAGAAGTAGGTCCATCTCCCGTTGCAGATCTTTCATCTGCGCATCATTCTGCTTCACCACCGCCATAGTGACGGCATTGCGTTCGTCAGAGCGCACCAAGCCGGAACGGGTAGCCGTATGCTCCGAGATGTTGCAAATATCTCCGAGAGTCACAAGTCTGCCATTATGATTGATATAAATGGCTGCAATATCTTCTTTTGTAAGAATCTGCGAGTCAAAATGGATATTGTAGCGATATATGCCGTCGACAATGCTGAGGGCTCCGAGAGTGATATTATTGTCGGCAATGGCTTTTTCGATGTCGGAAGCTGTCAGACCTAAAGCATCCATCCTTGAAGGGTCGGGAATGCATTCTATCTCCGTGCCCGGAATTCCGCTTACGTCTACCATTGCAGTCAGGGGAAGTTGCTCAATACGCTTTGCCACAACGTCGCGAGCGAAACGGGCGAGTCCGGCAAACCGCATTCCGGCTTCCGAGCCTTTCGGCTCATCTTTAAGAGAAATGTCGAGGTAGAAAGCGGGGATATCCATAGCGCCCGCTTTCATCACCTTTGGGCGATCGGCATCTTTCGGAAGAAAACGCATGGCGCGGTCCACTTTCTCGTTGACCTCAATGAAAATGATATCCATATCGCTTCCCGGTTCAAAGATAAGGCGGATAGTGCCGGCATCCATACGGCTTTCAGAGCTGATATCCTTCAATCCGGCTACTTGAAGAAGTTGTTGTCGAAGCGGTTTGGTATAGCTTTCTTCCACTTCATTGACGGCATAGCTCGGGCAAACGGCCTGGACGGTAATTTGTGGCACGTCAATATCCGGCATCAGTGACACCGGAATATGTCTGATAGCCACAATTGCCACCACAGCAATTGCTATCAGCACCATGCTGACCGCGATAGGACGTTTTAATAATTCATAATGCATAATTCATAATTCATAATTGGCTTCGCCCAAGCTAAAGCAAGTCATAATGCATAATTCTCCATTCTCAATTCTCAAATCTCAAATCTCCATTCTCAATTATCAATTATCGGAGTTTTACTTCGGTTCCGTCGGCGAGGTTTAGATTGCCGCTCGTTATTACGATGTCGCCTTCAGCTATGGTAGTTTCCTTTCGTTTGCAACCGGTTATGGCAAAGGAATTGATGTTGGAGTGCAGCACATCCACATAAGTCCATGAGGCTTTTCCGTTCTTATAGCGGAATATGACGTGATAGCCGTCGCGCTCCACTACTGCGTCTTTTGGTACTACAAACATATCCCCGACGTTTTCATCTACCGTGATCCTTACATTCATTCCGTCGATAAGCATTGGGTCGCGGCCATTCATGCGGGCGGTTACTTTCACGAGACCTTTCTCATCTACCTGCGGATTAATGCCGGTCACTATCCCGCTGAAAACCTTATCTTCCGCCACGAATGGGGCTACCTTTATCTCTCGACCTTTCTGTACACTTCCCAATTCCGCCTCCAATACCTTAAACTCGACATCAAAAGATGAGTCATCGATCAGTGTGCATACCTTATCGCTTTTCTGATAGGTCTTGGCATCGAGATTGGCTATGCGTCCGGCAAAAGGGGCACGCAGGTCGCATTCGGACAAAGCGCGTTTTGCCTCTTCCAATTGATATTTTGCTGAATAATAGCCGGAAGTGACCTCTGCGCGCTTCATCACATCAGCCGGAACATCTTTCATGTCGGCATCGTAGCCGAGTCCTATCAATTTGTCGGTCAGGTCTACGTTGGCGCGGTATAGGTCATGTTCGGCTTTCTCCACTTCGCGCTTGCGTTGTTCCTTATCGAGAGTGGCAATCACTTCTCCTTTCGCAACGTGTTGACCCTCCTTCACATGAAGTTGGAGGGTCACTCCGTCGTTGGCAAACCGTAGGTCGCTTTTCTCCCTCGCTGAGAGATGACCGTTGCATACCACTTGCTTTTGAAAGGGTGATACGCGGAGCGTCATGGTATCGACATACGTCTCCGTCATCGACATCACCTCCTGAGCCTCTTTCTCTTTTGCTTCCTTTCCGCCACCTCTGCTGCAAGAGGCAAAAACAGTGAGAACTATAATAGAACAGACAATTATATTTTTCATAACTTCACTTCATCAGATTTTCAAAATCGGCTTCTATATCCCGGTTGTTGACCCAGTCGTAGAGAGTGGATTTTCTTAGTGAATAGTATGTGGCCCAATAAGATTGGAGCACTCTCACATATTGGTTTCTTGCGCTTTCCGACTCTTGCCAAGCGGTGTTAAGGTCGGTGACTGTAGCTGTTCCTGCTTCAAACCGGCGCTTTGTGATGTCGTATCTTTCATTGGCGACATCCTGAGCTTTGAGTGCATTCTTGCACTGCACGGTCTGAGTATTGAAACTTTGCACGTCGGTGGCAAGATCCTGCAGGTATTTCTCATGAGCCTGTTGGAGTCTCACCTTATTGGCTTCAAGGTCTGCTTCCGCCATCTTCACGCGACCACGCCCCAAGCCCCAGTCGAAGATAGGGAGCGAGAAGGAGAGACCCACTATCTCATTGTCGCGGAGTCCGAGATAGACTTCCCTAAATGAATCGCTGCTGTTGTCGAAGCCCAATTGGCTATGAAGTTGCATCTGAATGCCTCGGCTACCCTTTGCCTGAGCCACACTCTGTTCCGATTCGAGTACGCTTACCTTTTGCTGCAGAGTGTGGGATGAATTGTTGAGAGCCCGTTCTATCACGTCTCCCTCTATCATCATGATGTCAGTGATAGTGTAAGGGGAAAGAAGGGAGACGTCGATGTCGGTAGGGATTCTGAGATAGGAGAGGAGGCGGAAGAGGTTGTTGCGGAGTGTCAGATTATTGTCGCCCACTTCCACTTCTGCATTTAAGACGGATAGTTCGAGTTGGAGAAGATCGCTTTTTGTGATTGTACCGATGCCAAAACGTTTGTTGGCTATCTCGAGCAAGGAACGACGGTCGGAGAGGTTATTCTCCGCTTGCCGGAGATTTGATTGAGCTGATAGCACGTTGAAGAAAAGATTCACCACCTCTATTCCCACTCCCTCCATAGCTTCGAGATAAGTTCTTTTTGCCATGTCGTATTTAAGAGGTTCGGTTTTCTTCATCCACTTCAGTCGATTGTAGGCAAAGAGGGGTTGAGTGTAGCTGAGTCGGATAGGTCGGCTGTTGTAAAGTCGGTTGCCATAGCTGAACTGGTCGAGACGGTGAAGATAGGATTGCAGGGAGATTGTGCCGCCGAGAGGAGCGATGTTTTGGTCGATTGATAAAGAGAGGGAATTTGAGAGGGTATTGTTTTCCACATAGTAGATCTGGCCGTTCTCATAGTCGCGTGTCTGCACCATTGAGCGGTCAAACTCCATTAGGTTGCCGGAGAGATTGATAGATGGGAGGAACTCAGCTTTGTAGGAACGATGGCTCCAATATTGGCTCATGAAATTAAGTCGGGCCACCATCGCATCGTAGCTTTGAGCCTGTGCAATTTCAATGGCATCATAGAGCGATAGAGTGCGCTTCTGCCCATGCGAAGCAGTGGGCAGAAGCATATTTAAAAAAAACATGAAGATAATTATCACTCTATTGCTCATATTTCCATTATCTTTTCAAAATGACTTACAAAGATATGCAAAAATTCCCTAATCTCCAATATCCACTATCGTCAAATTGAGTAGTGAGCACGCTCCGCGTGCGTCATTAAGTAGCTAATACTATTTTAAAATCCTTTTGACGCATAATGACGCACGCGGAGCGTGCTTACTACTCAAAGAACATATGGGTTATTTGATTCCTGATTACTTCAGTTTATATCTTAAGACGACGTAGCTGCCATCTGGAATAGAATCCTTTGGCATATTTATCTTTGTCGGCTCGATTACAGATGTCAATTGAGAAACGTTGCTATAGTCAACAATACTATAAAGTGAGGAATCAAAAGCACTATCTAGAATTGGAAAATACGGTTTATCATCTTTGAAGGAGTCAATGACGTAACCTTTTTCAGTCTTGCGGTTCCAAAATAACGTGTGAAAATCTCTAATGTTATTTCCCTCTTTTAAGACCACTATGAGATAATCTCCGGAGAGCATAGTCTTAAGAGGTATGAGTGCATTACTTTCTATAATTTCACTTCTCAAATTTTCCTTATACGATTTTTCTCTTTTGGCTTCAGGTAACTTTATCCCATTGGATCCATAATCTAAATAATAGTCTTTAGTCAAAGAGCTATTCGATGGGTTAAATCTATATGTGTAGTTCGTGATGGCGGGAGGAAAAAAAGCATATTCATCAGTCGCCAGATCATAGAAATTTTCAGTTTGCATAGTAATGTCAGACATAATGTTCTGATCAAAACTAATTTCCTTTAGCACTTTCTTTTTATTTGAATCATATATTAGTATTCTCCTGCTATCAACTAAAACACTTTCCGGGATTAATAAATGAGTAGTGGCAGAAATGTCGTAAATATTTCCTACGAGCATACCTTCAAGATCTTTTTTCGGAATTTTTGTTGGTAATTCACTTGACCCGATAAAATTGAAGTTCTCATCGTAACACAGCAAATGAGTAGGAGTAGCCACTTCAATGCAATCAGAAAACTTATTGTATGTCATTGCTGTTAGAATTGAATATTCTCCGTCCCCTTTCCCGATTTTTTTATTAGAATCAGAAATATACTGTCCATCGTTAGTGAATGTAAAAATCACATTCTTATTATCCAAGATGATAATCTTATCGTTGGCTAATAAAACTTGTCGAATTCCGTAAGGGTAATAAGCAGAATCTAATTCAAGAGGAATAATGTCGACTTGTTGGATTAGACTATCTATCGAAGTTCGAGTTGCATCTTCGTAAACTATGGAATTAATGTGATCTTCATCGTTCCCAGTTTTGTTCTTGCCGCAACCGGTTGCGAGAAGAGCAAAAGTAAGTGCAACGAATGAATTGACTGTCAGTTTCATTCTTTTCATGTTTTATTAATTATTTCTAATCTAAATGACTTGCAAAGATATACATAAATTCAATAATCACCCACACTCACATTGTCAAATTGTGTAGTAAGCACGCTCCGCGTGCGTCCTTGAATGTCAGATACATTAAAATAATTACCCTTTTGACGCTTAATGGCGCACGCGGAGCGTGCTTGCTACTCAATCTGTCTTGGGAGCTAATAAGTATTTTGTGCTTACTACTCAATAGACTCAGAAGGGCACTTAATTCGTAATGCCTTTATATTCCTATGTGTATTTGTAAATGTTGCCATTTCGGTCTTTACCGAATATATTTCCATCGTTGTCAACTGCAATTCTTATCAAATACTCATTGACCAGTATCTTATCTACAAAATTACCATCCCAATCAAAGACATGGATTTCCATCGGTTTTTCAACACTGTATTTATCCTTAGCATTTTGATTCATGTAGAGAGCAAAAACATTCCTGTCATTTGCTTTAATGTTGCAATAATACTCATGTCCTTCTTCTTCACTCGACGGTACATCTTTTGATTTTACCACGTAGGTTTTGCGTTCTTTAGAATCAAGATCCAAGAAATTGATTTGATTTGCGTATCTCATTGCAGAAACTAACTTTTTCGATTTGTCGTTCATCACCATATAGCTGTGGTATGTCGAAAAAGGATCTTCCGTTGGTTCGTAAAGCACTTCTTCCCAGAGTTTTGACTCTGAATTCAGATTCCGTGCAGTAAGAGCAAAAGAACCTGGAACCTCGTGTTCAAAAATCAGAGTCGAATCGCCTGAAATAAAAGCATTAAGAACGCGAGGAAACGATTTTATAATCATTTTAGTGGATATCTTACCATAATCTTTAAGTGAATCCAAGTCAAGAATAGTCAGATTGCCATTATTGACATCGCTTATATACAGATACGTCTGGTCCGGTTGACCAACAAACCCCATTCCGGACGTGAATTCATTTTCAGCTCTTCCTGTCTTTCCGAATTTTCCAATACTTTTCCCATCCATTGAAAACATTTGGAGTCTGGCATCATTGTTTTCCATAGCTGCTACAATGACATCTCCCACTATTATCAAATCTAATAGATGTGGCAAAGAATCACCGGAAATCAAAAGATTGCCATTTCTTACGGAGTACTGCTCTTCAGAACCAACAAACTCTGTGTCATCGCAAAAAGCATTGGGCGTATTATTTTTGCAAGCTGCAAGAATCAACAATGCAATTAAAAGGTATATTTGTTTCATTTTTAGAAATTGGAAGGAAGCATAAATAAGTATATAATATCTATATCAAATTGTAAAAGTACTAAAATAAAGTGATGTTTCCAATATATTTAGTTCGAAAAAAGTTCGAAAGATAGATTATTTGATTTTCGAATATATTCGAATGTTACGGATTTGAATGTGAAGGATAGAAATATTTTATTTATAATAAGGCGGTAATGAAATTTAAAGATCTCATGAGATTATTACTTTGATTACGCTTCTTTGATAGAATTTTTTTATGTGACGAATTTGAATTAATCTTTTATTTGATAGGAACGCTCGGCGTTTGAGTATACCCCACTTTGTCAAATTGAGTAGTAAGCACGCTCCGCGTGCGTCATTCGGAGACTACATCAAATATAATTACCCTTTGACGCTTAATGACGCACGCGGAGCGTGCTTACTACTCAAAGAACATTGGGGTTATTTTGATTCCTGATTACTTCAGTTTATATCTTAAGACGATGTAGCTGCCATCTTGAATTTCGGAAGCAGGCATGAGGATTTTATCCTTGCTTATCTCAGAGAGCATGGGCTCAACATTTTCTTTCACTGTAATGCCATAAATCGAACCTTCGTTAACAGCATCAATAACAGGGAAATTGAATTTATCATTTTCGTAATTGTTTATTGATGATATCTTGCCGGTCGTTCGATTATAAAATATAGCATGTAAATTCTTGAAAGAGTCACCATCACTTGTCAAAATAATGGTATTGTCACCACTCTGCAAGGTTCTCATAGGCATCGTCTTGTCGCAATGCAGAAAATAGTTTTTAAGTCCTTCCTTGTCATCATTGAATTGCGCAATGTCAGCATCGGAAATGCCATCTTTACCATAGGACACTTCATACACTTTATTAAATGTGAAGTCAGATGGATTTAATGAATAAGCAAATTTTGAGATTCCCGGAGGGAAGAATAGTATCTCTCCATTTGACTGATCATAAAAACTATTGGTTTGCATACAAACGTCTGATAATAATCCCTCGCTGTAATCAAAGGAATTTAATATCTCACCGGACTTTGAATCAAACAATATCACCTGACGATTGTCTTCACTCAATCCTGTTGGGATAAACAGATGCTGATCTGGACTAATGGAATGGATTTCTCCAAAGAAGAATGATTCCTCCCCATTTTCAGGCATTCTTGTAGGAAGATCTATCGAACGAATGAAGTTGAAATCTCTGTCATAAGTCAATAGATTTTTAGGTGTGACAATTTCTATCTCACCAGTATGTTTATTATATCCGGCAGCCATCATTATGGAATACTCTCCGGCTCCACGTCCCTTCCTTATTTTAGAATCATTAATATAGTTCCCTTTGTCGGAGTATTGATATATGATATTGTCACTGTCTTTGATAAACAATGAGCTGTCGCAAGCTAAAATATTCAGAGCTCCCCTTGGATAACTTTCAGCTTTTATTTCCAAAGGAATCACTTCCACATTTTCAATAAGTTCATCAACTGAGGTATGGATTGCCTCATCGAAATCAATGGCTACAATTTGCTCATTATCGTTGGCATTGTTGCTCTTGCCACAACCGGTTGCGACAAGAGCAAACGTAAGCGCAACGAATGAATTGACTATCAGTTTCATTCTCTTCATGTTTTATTATTTTTTATCTAATTCAAATGATTAACAAAGATATATAAAAAATCTATACTTCCAACATTCACATTGTCAAATTGAGTAGTAAGCACGCTCCGCGTGCGTCCTTAAGTGGCTTATACTATTTTAACTTAACTTTCATAGACTATTAAATATCTCACGCGGAGAAACGCAGAGGAGCAGAGGGTTGTATTGATGAAGCTTGGCGACTCGGTGATTGCAAGCTCGCAAAGCAGAACGGGCTGCTTCGCATCGCCCTGAGAGCGCAGAGAATTTGCGCAGTTCCTGCGCTATGGGATTGCAAACCAATATTTGGACAAGCGAAACTTAAATATCTAATTAATAAAGGAAGCATAAATAAGTATATAATATCTATATCAAATTGTAAAAGTACTAAAATAAAGTGATGTTTCCAATATATTTAGTTCGAAAAAAGTTCGAAAGATAGATTATTTGATTTTCGAATATAATCGAATGTTACTAATTTGAATATGAATAGAATTAATATTTTATTCATAATTAGATGGTTAATGTTTATCTGAAATCTCATGTGACGTTTCTTTGATTATCTGTTTTTGATAGATTTTTTATGTGATGAATTTGAATTAATCTTTTATTTGATAGGAACGCTCGGCGCTTGAGCATACCCCACATTGTCAAATTGAGTAGTAAGCACGCTCCGCGTGCGTCCATCGGAGACTACATCAAATGTAATTACCTTTTTAGCTTAATGACGCACGCGGAGCGTGCTTACTACTCAATATGTGCGGACGCACGAGCCGTGCGTCCCTACCAGGAGGGTCGGGGCTTCGCGTCGCTTTGGGACGCGCACGGAGTGCGCTTGCTACTCAAATATACTCACATTGCTTATTGAGTTTTTTCATTTGGTAAGGTATATGAAATAATTATTGGGTTTCCATCGTAATTTATTGGGAGATCGGAGGATATATAGTAGTGTTTCTTGAATTGGTCTATTTTGGGTGGCAATAATGCCATTGGCATTATTGTGGCTAAACATTGGTTTTGATCGAAATTCCAAAGATTCATAAATGGAAAATCATATGATTCAAGATTGTAATTGCGACAGGAATTATTATTCTTGTCAATTATTGTTAACCCAATATTCTTGCATAAAAGTATGATTTTATTGCCGGATTCAAAAATATCAGTAAATCCCATAAACTCATTTTTTTCCATCGCGTTGAAATAAGTCATTATTGAGAAATCATTTATTTCAGTCAATTCCTGAGCTGTTAATTTTGATTTGGAAGTGAAAATATTGTAAACTGGTTCTCCATCTTCGGCAAATATTTCTGATGAAAAGGGAAATATGTATTTCACTCCATTGCGTCCATACGCTTCAGTGAAAGGATGCCTTCCGATCATTTCCATTGTATTTTGAGAAGTTATTTCACACACTTTCCCTCCTAAACGTTTATTCTCCTTAATATCAATTATCGAATAGAGATCGTGCGGCTCATTATAGATATAATTGCTAATGAAAATCTTGTATTCATCTAAGTATCTTCCATCTTGAATATATTTAATCAAATCGATATCAAGTTTTTCACATTTTATAAATTCTCCTTCTTTGGTGTAGGTGATCAGTTTCCCGGTATACGAATCGGCAATGACGATGTTGCCATCATTATCAAACATGAAAGTAGACAGATTGATATATTCATTTTCGGCATTTCCTTTTTCTCCATATTTGCATATAAACTTGCCTGAAAAATCAAATGAGAAGAGATTTTGAGAGTCTGAAATATATATTGCCCTGTCATCTTTCATTAACTTCTGAATCGAACTTAGAATGCAGTCGGAATTTGATTCCAATTGCAGTATTTTCATATCATTTATTGATTTTCTAAGAGTCTGCGTGGATTGAGCAACATCATATCCGGGAATATCTTCAGCTAATTGACTGATGCTATTGGTGCAAGAAAATGCCAGCAGAAAAGCAATGACCATAATTATTATTTGGTATTTCTTCATGCGTATAGATTATTTAAGATATGAAATATTTCTTATTTTTTTACATTCATATTTTGCAAAGGTACAATAAATTATTGAAATAATTTGAATGATATGGTTTGCAAAGTGGTCTCAATTTAGGAATCTTACCAATATTAAAGCAATTAAGACTTTTGTTGAAGAAATATCATCGGCATATTGAGTAGTAAGCACGCACGAGCCGTGCGTCATTAAGCGTCAAATGTTACTTATATATGATTAAGTCTCTTAATGACGCACGCGGAGCGTGCTTGCTACTCACTATGGGCGGACGCACGAGCCGTGCGTCCCTACCGGGAGGGGTGTGGCTTCGCGCTGGTAAAGGACGCACGCGGAGCGTGCTTGCTACTCAAAGAGTATGTGGTTCTTATCGGTAGATGACTTGTTATTTTTTTAGGGTGTATCTTACTATTACGGGATTGGAGGAGTCGGTGAGGGCGGATGCTTTTAGACGGGTGTCTTTTGTATCGGCAAATTCGGAGGCCGCTCTTACTGAGAGGATTTGATTTCCGGAGGAATAATTGGTGAGAAGAGGGTAGAAGGGGGCTTCGGAGTCTTCCGGTTGATATTCGCCTGTAGAAAGATAAGTGCCCTTTTCCTGTGTCTTATCCCACACTATCGAGCCGGTATATAGGTTTACTAACAAATAACGGTCCGTATTGAATAAACTTAGTATCAGTTGATTTCCACTTCCTAAAGCAGCTGCTAACACTTGGGAATAATCATTGGCATTTTGATCTTCATACCCTACTGAAGAAATTTCAAAGTCTGTCTCCACTTCATTCTTCGGTTGGGTGAGTGCATATATCTTGTTGCCAAAGGGGGCGAAAAACAATGCTGCTTCTCCGTCCATTGCTATAGGATGAGGAGAATAGGAGTAGCATCCCTGAGAGGTGAGAGTGGTGCTTAATATATTCTCTAACTTTTGTGGGTAATCGGGATTCCAGACTCCATAGAGGCAATCGTCGTCAGCGAAGTTAATTCCTTTGGCTATCAGAATAGTTTCTTTACCTAAAGCTATGGCATCAACGGCAAATTTTATGTCAGGCACTTCATTGATGTTTCTTCCAAAATTACCGTTTTTGTCGAATACCAATACCTTTTCTGAGTTGCAATCAAATAGATAGATTGAGTCTCTTTGCAGACAGAAAGTATCTATGATATTGAATTCAGATGGTCCATTGCCTCGAGCTCCAAACTTGCATATGAATTTCCCTTCTTCTGAAAACTTCAAGACGGAACTGTTCGTCTGGATATAGAAATAGCCTTCAGACGGGATTATTTTCTTTACTCCATCTATCAGACAAGCAGAATCTGTCTCAAGCGGAATAAGTTCTGTCTTATCAATTTCAAAACCAATGGATGAGAGATCGTTTTTGGAAAGATTATCAAATTCGATTTTAGTGTCTTTAACTAATATGTCTCCTTTATTGACGATGCAGCTTTGGAGGAAGATGATTATTGATATGAGGAGTATAACTCTTATTTTGGAGGTGGAATTTTTTAATTTCATATTTGTTTTGACGTTTAATGGCACAGGCGGAGCATGCTTACTATTCAATATGGGCGGACGCACGAGCCGTGCGTCCCTACCGGAGGGTCGGAGCTTCGCGACGCTTAATGACGCACGCGGAGCGTGCTTACTACTCAAATTTACTCCGGGGCTTCGCGACGCTTAATGACGCACGCGGAGCGTGCTTACTACTCAAATTCGGTGAGGGTGGCTTTGGGGAAGTGATTTTCCAGGTAGGTGCGGAGATACTGGATGGTATCAGCGCAGATTACGGGGTCTTTGTCGAAATGATGATTATATATCACTTCCGATAATTCTATGCCATACTTCTCGATAGCAAACAGTGTCAGCAATGTATGGTTGATAGAGCCCAACTGTCCATTGGTCACTACAATCGTCGGCAAACGATGATCGCGGATATAATCAATTGTGAGATATTCCCCTTTCAATGGCACCATCACGCCACCGGCTCCCTCTATTAGAACTACATCGTAACGGGATTCCAATGTCTCTGTCGCTTTATCAATCTTTTCGAAATCGATCTCCCTCTTATCTATCTTTGAGGCAAGATCAGGGGAACAAGGATATGTGAATATCTCCGGAGCTGTGATCATATCCAGGTCTTCCTCCGTCATTGGTATCCCCATTATATGACGTTGCACCTCGATGTCCTCACTTCGGCCCACATTGCCGGTCTGTATAAATTTCTGTGTAATGACGCGCTTCCCCTCATTCATAAAACGCTTTGCAAGCCAACCTGTTGCCCAACTTTTGCCGACATCAGTCCCAATCCCTGTGATAAAATACTTCATAAAACTTTTTTTAATTCATAATTCATAATTCATAATGCACAATTCACAATTCACAATTCATAATGCATAATGCATAATGCATAATTCATAATTATCTTTTGCCGGAAACTTCATAATTGAGCCACGACTCTGTATGCCGTGGCTCAAATAATCATTGTCTACATCGAATTCATTATGCATTATGCATTATGCATTATGAATTGTGCATTAATAATTGTGCATTATGCATTATGAATTATGCATTAATAATTGTGCATTATGCATTAAGAAATGTGCAATAATTCGTTTTAGTATGCAAACATGGGATAGTCGTTCATCAGCTCGTTGACTTCCTGACGCACTTTGGCAATCTCTTCTTCATTGTCTGCATTGGTCAGTACTCGGTCGATAAGCTCTGCAATCTTCACCATGAGATCTTCCTTTGCGCCGCGTGTCGTGATGGCAGCTGTGCCAAACCGGAGTCCTGAAGTGAGGAAGGGGCTGCGGCTGTCGTAGGGCACCATATTCTTGTTGGCAGTGATGTCAGCCTCAACGAGCACACGCTCAGCCTTCTTTCCACTCATGTCGGGGAACTTAGTGCGAAGGTCGACAAGCATACAGTGATTGTCAGTGCCATCAGAGATGATCTTGTAGCCACGTTTTGAAAGTTCCTCTGCAAGTACCTTTGCATTCT
>CAYNPB010000036.1:0-18798 GCA_964399005.1 uncultured Sangeribacter sp. | reverse complement strand
CCACTACGGAGAATGTGAAGCGCTATATGGATTTTGCTGCGCGCAACAACTTTGGTGGAGTTCTTGTAGAAGGATGGAACCACGATTGGGCCACTTGGGACTTCTCATTCACACGCCCATATGAAGATTTCGACATCGCTGAAATAAATCGCTATGGCAGAGAGAAGGGTGTAGCTCTGATCGGGCACCACGAGACAGGAGGCAAGCTCTCCAACTATGAAAGCCAGATGGCCGACGGCATGAAGCTTTATAAAGACAATGGCATGCATTATGTAAAGACCGGCTATGTCGGTGATCTTCTTGACGACAAGGAACGCCACAGCAGCCAGTTTGGAGTACGCCACTATCGCAAGGTGATAGAAACAGCGGCTGCCCACAATCTTGCCATTGACAATCACGAACCGGTCATGCCTACCGGATTGCAGCGCACCTTCCCCAATCTTATGACACAGGAAGGCGTACGGGGTCAGGAATGGGATGCGTGGTGTCCGGAAGGGGGCAACCCACCGAGCCATACAGTGACGCTTCCTTTTACACGGGGACTTGCAGGCCCAATGGATTTCACTCCTGTGACATTCCGCTTTGAAAACCCGGTGATGCCGCAGACTCATGTCAATACCACTCTCGCAAAGCAACTTGCGCTCTTCGTGATCCTCTACTCCCCTCTTCAGATGGCATCTGACGAGATCGAAAACTATGAAGCGAATCCGGGGCCATTCCAATTCGTATGCGATTGCCCGACCGACTGGGAGCGCACAGTATTCCCTGAAGCAGAAATAGGGAAATACATCACTACCGCAAGAAAAGAAAAAGGAGGCGACAATTGGTTTATCGGAAGCGCCACCGGCGACGAAGCTCGAGTAGCCAATATCAATCTCTCTTTCCTTGACCCGGGATGCACATACCGCGCTACAATCTACCGCGACGGTGAAAATGCCAACTACGACACCGATCCGTATCCGGTCATCATCGAGCAGAAAGATGTGACTTCTGATATGGCTCTGAATATCCCGCAAGGAAGAAGCGGAGGCTGCGCAATAAAACTTGCCAAATTGGCAAAATAAAGGGAATCAAAAATAGTTATATTTATATAACCTATAACACCTGACGAATTTATATGAAATCTATCCTGCTGACCGGCATCTTCTCTGCCGCTACACTTATGAGTATGGGACAGACCATAGTGCAGACTCCAGCCTATACATGGCATGGCGACACCATAACACAAGGCGTATACATGGCCACTGCGCCATCTGCCACAGAGATAATTTCCACCTACTCCGCTCAGCCCGGCTACTACATGGGCATCGACAAGCAGTGGAAACTTAAAAACGATATCAGTTCATATCCTCAGCTTTCCACCCCAAACCTTCTGCATCAGGCCATCTACAATATGGGTCTTGACGAGATGGTGAATGCGGTGGAACCTGACACTACATTGCGTACCGGCAAAGAATGGGCAGGCGTATGGACACGCGATGTCAGCTACTCGATTCTTCTCTCCATGGCCTATATGCAGCCTGAGGCTTCCATGATCTCCCTGATGAAGAAAGTGGATCCACTCGGACGCATCATCCAGGACACCGGCTCAGGAGGTGCCTGGCCCGTATCTACTGACCGCGAGATCTGGTGTGTGGCAGCTTGGGAAGTATATAAGGTGACAGGCGATAAGAAATGGCTCGAATATATCTATCCTATCATCAAGCGTTCGCTTGAGACAGACCGCACCTCTTTCTACGATACAGAGACAGGTCTTATAAAGGGAGAGACATCCTTTATCGACTGGCGCGAACAGAGCCATCCACGCTGGATGCAATGCGCCGACATCTACAACACTGAGACCCTATCCACATCTGTAGTTCATGCGGAAGCGTGGAAAGTGCTTGGAGAAGTGGCCACAATCTTAGGACATAAGGATGTAGCAAAAGATGCCTTTGCTCAGTCGGAAGCTATCGCAAAAGCTATCAACGAATATCTTTGGATGGAAGACAAAGGCTACTATGCCATGTATCGCTATGGGCGTGACAATATGATAGTCAATCCTCGAGCAGAGACACTTGGCGAGTCTCTTGCCATCATGTGGGATGTTGCTCCGGCTGACCGCGCAAAGACAGTGACGGAAAATAACCCAACCACTCCGTTTGGGGCAGCTATCTTTTATCCCTCAATTGCCGATATTCCCTCCTATCACAATAAATCATTATGGCCCTGGGTTGGTGCATGGTGGGGACTTGCAAATGCTAAGGCCGGCAATGAAGATGGGGTGATGGAAGCAATCGGCAGCGTATTCCGTCCGGCAGCTCTTTTTGCCACAAATAAAGAGAATTTCAATCTCGAAAATGGGGACATAGCTACCGAGTTGAATTCTTCCAACATGCTTTGGTGCTTGAGTGGCAATATTGCCCTCACCCACAAGATTCTCTTCGGTATCGATTTCCAAAAAGATGGTCTTGCATTCCATCCCTTTGTGCCGAAAGCTCTTGCTGGCACACGCAGTCTTGACGGATTTAAATATCGCGACGCTATGCTCGACATCACAGTAAGCGGTTATGGCAATAAGATCAAGTCGTTTAAGGTAAACGGTAAGGAGCAAGCTCCTTTCATTCCTGCAAAGAAAGCAAAAGGGAATATGAAAATCGACATTGTAATGGCCGATAATGATATCCCTTCAATAGGTATCAACCATAAGAATCAGGCAAATGCACCTCTGACACCCATAGCATGGCTCGAAGGAACTACCCTCGTCTGGAATCCTATCGAATACATCGGTCAGTATATAGTATTGAAAGATGGTAAGGAGGTGGCTCGCACAAATGCCACTACTTTCGATGCTTCTGCACCGGGCGAATATCAGGTGATCGGTGTGTCTACAGATGGCGTAGAGAGCTTTGCATCCGAACCCCGTTCTACACGAGGCATGATATATGTCGAGACCGGAAAGGTGAGCAACGATAAGAATTCAGAGCTTAATATTCCGGTAAGCATTCCTGAGGAAGGGGATTATTACATCACTGTGAATTATGCAAATGGCAATGGTCCGGTGAATACTGAGAATAAGTGTGCCATCCGTACGCTGACTGTAGATGGCAATAAGGAAGGCATCGTAGTGCTTCCGCATAGAGGACGCGACAACTGGGACGAGTATGGCTGGTCGAACTCAGTGAAAGCTCATCTCACGGCCGGCAATCACACGATTGGCCTTACGTTCCGTCCGGAAAATGAAAATATGAACATTCACACGAATCACGCTGTGATAGGAGGAATAAAACTGGTCAAAGATTGATCTCAGGTTAATTTTTTCCGTGCTATTCAATATTTATGAGGAAACCCGGGAAGACGAAGTGATTCGGCTTCTCGGGTTTTGTATATTTATCGTTTTTTGGGAGAGCGCACAGCGAGTTCCGGATGCTCTTCAAGAGTGAAATTAAAGAAATCATCGTAAGGCTTCAATATGCGAAAAAGTTCGGAAAGCTTTTTCACTATATTCTTCGAAGAGAATTGCTTGTCGGTCAAGGGAGCGGCATAAACGAAACTTTTGGGCTTCAGGAGGTCGATATGTTCCCAGTCTTTAGGGAATCCCTTGGGTGCCGTCTTCAAAGGTTCTTGCCAATATGGACGATAATTCTTTGAAAATTCGGGATTATTAATTATTCCGAGATATTCATCTATATTATTATAGATTTCACTGCGGTATTCTTTCAGAAGCGGAGCTTCGGGAAACCAAGCGCCGCCTCCTACCAGGCATTCCCCGGGCTGAATGTGAACATAATATCCGCAAAATTCGCTCTTCTTGCCTCCTCGGGGATTAATATAGATACCGATATGATCCTTATATGGGGTTTTGTCGGCCGAAAAACGAGTGTCGCGATATATACGGTAGAGGCAATCGGAGGGTGTCAGCATAGCAGCCTCAGGCTCGATCTCTGTCAACGCATCAATCAATTGCTGCGTAAAGAGCTCCACCTGCTCCTTTACTTTCAAATAGTCATCTTTATGCTCATTAAACCAGTCACGGTTGTTATTTGCCGCCAACTGCTTTAGAAATTCCAATACGTTTTCCATTATTTCAAATTATCAGTTTATCTAAACAACGCACAAGCCCCTCCCCATGTTATGTAGGTGGCTAATAAATCTCGAATACATAAGATGAAATAAAATTTAGAAAAATGTGGGAGAAAATTTGCGTGAATAGAAAATTTGTTGTAACTTTGCATCCGCAAACGGGAAGATAATCCCGGGAGCGACTCTCACAAGAGGAAACTTGGTGCGGTAGTTCAGCTGGTTAGAATGCCGGCCTGTCACGCCGGAGGTCGCGGGTTCAAGTCCCGTCCGCACCGCCGAGGAGAGAGGAAGAGCAGTATTGTTGACTTCGGTCACATACTGCTCTTTTTTCAATGCATAATTCATAATGCATAATGCATAATTGGCTTCCCAAAAGCTAAAGCTGGTCATAATGCATATCAGAATTGGTGGAGGCAGCCAAGCACCCTCTTTAGGGGGCTGGGGGGCTTAGTAGTGATTCCAAGAAATCCTGTAGATTGAGTTTTATTGTGACTGAAGATTGGGCTGCCACAACGCCTGCACCCGTGGAGACATTGCTATAGCCCCAAGTTGGATCCGCTAATCCTAACTCGCTCATATCTCCCATTATTATTCCGTCTGATTGTATATAATAAGTGAGCCATTTATAATAACTATCGGATATAGAGTAGAGGGTAATCTCCCATCCGCAGTCCAATTCAAGCTTATCTCCATCCCATCCTGACAACTTAAAGAAACATGGCGAGAATCCGAATTCGACAGTATTTGTCTCCCTGTTTAGAAACCTGTCAGAAAAGAAAAGATTATAATAGCTGGAGTTCATCACATCGTCAAATGGGGTCGACTGCTCATAAAACACCGGATCTATCGTTTCGAAAGAGCCGGACGAAAAGTATGCACGATAAGAGTGATCCGGCTCCTCTTCTTGGCCGTAGTCAAAATCATATTCATCTAAATCTTCATCATATGCATCAAAATCTTCGTTGTCAGTGTAAATGCCATTGATATCAAACTGGCGATAGTCAAGTCGGTGGAAATTATCTGCATTGTCAGTATCAGCAAGGGTCATGGAGATGTTTACGTCAAACATTATATCCGCATTTATTCCCCATCCTTCTGTGTCTGACATATCGAAATCACTAAGCTTTGGAATGTAATCGAGAGATGAGATCTGTGTGGCGAAGGG
Organism: uncultured Sangeribacter sp.; assembly: GCA_964399005.1. Taxonomy (GTDB): domain Bacteria; phylum Bacteroidota; class Bacteroidia; order Bacteroidales; family Muribaculaceae; genus Lepagella. The sequence continues at coordinate 13,571 of CAYNPB010000036.1, read as the reverse complement.
GACTGTCACTTCTGCCTGCGCATCTCCATATTTGTCGCTATGCGCCTCTATGCGGATGCGATCTCCCTCAGCGGGAATATAATCGGAATCAACGAGATTGTCATTGACGTATATGCTAAGAGTAGCATCATTAACGGAGTGATCCTTATGGCCATTTGAATCGGTAAGCACCCACGTATGAGTGACATTCACTTCAATCGGACTGCCTGCCGTAATCAAAGAATTTAGACACAGCACCGGAGTTGTGTCGATATTCGGAACGTAGTCTGCGTAGCAACCCGTAAGCAGTAGGGGAAATGAAAATATGAATAATTTTTTCAGAATATCCATGTGTAAGAAATTGATGGGATTACAGGAATTAATTTCATTTTTTGAAATACAGGTCTCGAGCCGTATTCTACCGTCCAGACATTATCACCGACTTGCGTGTAATCAACATAGCTTTTATAACCTTCTACGATTGCAACCGTATTCATATGGCAATAGGCGTTGTAGAGTCCAAACGTCCAGTAGCCACGCTTGTTTTTTACGATACATGAAAGGTCGAGCCTATGATAGAACGGGAGTTGATAATTATTCACCGGGGCCTTTAGTGCCATGTCATCATAGCTATAATAAGCCGCTGCCCCGGGCAGATTGGGATTTTCAAAACGTTGTGGCAACAATGTGAAGCGATTGCCTGAGTGTCCGGTCCATAGTGCACTAAGCGAGACTTTGTTATTAATTTCCCAATTAGCGAAGACTTTGATAGTGTGCCGATGATCGTGGCGAGCCGGATACGGGTTACCATCGTTGCGGTCGGCAAACTTTCGATCAGACCATGCAAGAGAATAACTGACATGCCCGGTCAGCCGCCCTGCCTTTTTCTCAATCATAAGATCAATACCTTTGGCTGTTCCTTTTCCGGCAGTGAGTCGGTCTGCCCACGACCACGATTGAGGATGCAGGTAATATTCCTGACGATAGTCAAGGATATTGTGCATGAGCTTCCAATATCCATCCAGCGTCACGGCATAGGCTCCATCTTCAGTCTGCCAATAGCCTCCTATGCCTATTTTGTCTGCAGTCATCGGCTTGAAATTTCCTACCACCGGCACCCATCTGTCGCAAGGGAGGGAGATATAGCACTCATCTATACGGTGAACATATTGCACAGTGCGACTGAAGGCTGCTTTCAAGGCGATACGCGATGTGGGAGTATAGCTGAAAGAAAAACGGGGAGACACTCCTCCTTTCTGTTTGCCATCAATATGGAATAGCGAAGCATGCAATCCAAACTCGGCATGAAGACGGTCGGAAATATGCCAGTCATCTTCTACATATGCATTTATTTCATTTGCTACTATCGACTCCGGTATGTCTCTTGTCTTAATGGTATTATTGTCAAGAGTAGATTCCCTGACTGTCCGGTCGGGAAGAAATGAATGACAAGTATATGAAGCACCGAATCTCATATGATTATTTTCAATCGGGTGCCAGCTGAAATCTCCTCTTGCGCTGAATGCATTAATGTGGTTAGTGCTGTTCATTTTGTCACGAGCCACCAAAGTCTCTTCCGGACTGATGTCCTTGTCAAGAATATCATATGCCATCTTGGAAAAATAACCGGTGTATGCGGCAGAAAACTCTCCTGAAAGGAAATCACTGAATTTATAATTAACCCCGGCATTAGCCAAAACATTACCCCAATTGAACTTATGCGCCTCTTCATAATAGAAGCCTTCGGTGGGCACTTGCTTATCTTTTGTGGTGATTTTCAGCAAGTCGTCGCCATAATATGCATTCACAAATCCGGTCAAACGATCCGAGAAATGATGATCTACACGCGCATTGAAGTCCATGAAATGATAACGCAGGGATGTCTTCTCATTCTTGTTTTGACTATTGACAATTGCAAGGATGGGGATTGCAATGATATCATACCATGAGCGTCTTAACCCAACGAGATATGTTGTCTTTTTTCCTATAGGGCCGGAAATATTGAAAGCCCCCGAGGTCAAGCCAAGACGGGCAGTGCCATGGTGCCCGTCTTGAGACCCGCTTTTCAGATGAACATCAAGGAACGAGGATAGACGCCCATCGAAGCGAGCCGGAACAGAAGTTTTATAAAAGTCAGCTTCCTTTATTATGTCGGTATTGAACGGTGAAAAAAGTCCGGCAAAATGTTCCACCTGATAAAGTGACACATTTTCAAGCATGCAGAGATTTTCATCAGGATTTCCGCCATGTACATTCATCCCTGAGAATCCGGCATTTGATTCCGACACCCCAGGAAGTATTTGGAGCGCCTTAATCAGGTCAGGTTCTCCCAAGATTGCAGGTGCTCTCCCAATTGTGGTGCCACTGATGGTATTTACTCCTGATTTAGCGGTTTCCAAAGGATGGTTTTCCGATTGGGACACTACATCGACTGATTGAAGCATTGTGACTTTAACCGTATCAGAGAGATGTAGAGATGCCGAAGCCGCGCGTGGAGTGACTATTGGCTTAGGAGTCTTCTTGCTCTTCTTCCTTTTGAGCACAACATTCTTTCCCTTAATTTTATACTCTATATCCTTATCTTTGAAGATATTGTCGAGCACTTTCTTAAGAGGTTGCTTATTGGCGTTGACAGTGATTCGCATATCCTTGAGAAGATCAGAGGAATAGACAAAATTTTTGTCTGTCTGCTCCATGATGGATCTGAACACTTCAGCAGCCGGTCTATCAGTCGCCTTTATTGTAATATCCTGTGCGAGAACACTAATTGAAGTGGCAAGTAAAACGATAAATAGTGCTATGCGTCTCATCATTCGATTACTTTCATGTCAGTGTCAAGGATATCATTGATGGTGTCCACAAGATCTAATGCGGACCCCTCGTAATGGAGCGATAGTGTGTATTGGTCAGGATCAGAGGGAAGATTTGTCACTTCCACTCCATACACTTCCCTTATCTTTTGCACCACCTCCGTCAGAGAAGCTTCCTCGAAATCGATAGCTCTCACTACTTCCGCAGCCGGAAGATCTACCTGATGCAATTCCTGAATGTCAGTTCCTTTTACAGAGAAATACTCATTATGCAGGTAGACCGCTGCGGCAGCCGTGACAACTACGGCGGCAATACAGGCAGCAGCAATACGGGAGCGGGTCCACCATAGCGTGGCTGACGGGCGGATACGCCTCAATGCCGGATCAACGGCGAAGAGACCTTTCTTATAGTGCTTTGCAATAAATTTAATTTCTTTGTTCTCCATATTCAAAAATCGATGCCGAGACGGAATGTGAATGAAGATTGACTCCAATTAATATATTTTCCGGTAGGTACAGCTATATTATATCCTTCGGGAGTAGTACCCCAAATCCAGTTTTCGTATCTGTAGCCGTCGAGTGTGTATCCAACTCCCAAGTTAATGCCGACTTTTCGCCCCCAGTTGAAGCGATAGCCTATTGAAGGGGAGAAGTAGACAGTGCCTGTGGAAGTGGCATTGACACCTAAGCGGATATCGGCGAAGGGAGTTAGCTTGCCAAACTGCAGGTCGGTGCGCACATCAGCGAATACTGAGAGGAAATAGCTGGTGAAGTCGTAATGATGAGAGTAGAAGTAACTGTCTGCAAGGCTATAGTCGATGCCAATTCCGGCAAAAAGCCAAGGATTGAATTGGTAGCCATGTGAAGTGGATATGCCGGGGACATAATGGGTTTTACTCCAATATCCATCTGTATGATATACACGATTTGTCCATTCTGCAAATCCACGATAGCCACGTTCCGGCTGTCGGGCAAAGCTGCAAACAGAAGCAAGCAATATGGCAACTGCGGTGATAAATAATCTTTTCATAAGCGTCTTAAACTGTGTCATTTTACCCTTAAGACGCAATCACCTCGTGTAAGTCCTATCCAAAAATCAAAAATAATCAAAAAAATCAGAGAAATGGAAGGAAGAAAGGTTTGTGCCCGGATGAAAGGGATTCGCGGAGGCGGGCGAAAGCCTTTGTCATTTGGTTTTTTACAGTCTTGATGGAAATACCCATCCGCTCAGCAATTTCTTCGTTGGAAAGGCCATCACGTTTGCTTAAAAGAAACACCTCGCGGCATTTTTCAGGAAGCTCGTCGATAGCTTTCCAAATGAGGGCATCGCGTTCAGAAGTGTCTATCGTTTCTTCATCGGCTTCAGGCAAAAACTCTAATCCTACCATCTCTTTTCGATTTCGGATAAAAGAGAGACAAGCGTTTCTCACCATACGGTACATATACGACTTGAAATCTTCAAATTCTTTACCCTCTTCAATCAGTTGCCATGCTTTGATGAAAGAGTCTTCCACGATATCTTCCGCACTCTGCGCATCATCAAGGATGCGGAGCGCATACATGCCCAACGGAAGATACATATTGCGGAAAAAACTGTCAAACTCCTTACCGGTCATCACCAAATTTAATTATACAAACTATTAGCTTATCCAAGTTTCGCTTGTCTATCTTTACAGATTATTTATTCCCTACTCAAGCTATCCGCGCCAGCCAGTGAAGCGCTGCTCAGCTCAAATCAGCGTGCGCAAGCCACCGTCGCGAAGCCTCCCGAAGCATTTTCATATGCAAAAATATAAAAAATCCGCGAAAATCCGCTCGCCTCGGCGAGAAAGCAAGCGTAGCGTAGCGATCCGCGTTGAAGCTAATCTATTAATATCCAATCGTCAGCATTCTGAATTTTCACATTATCAGAGCTTGCGAAAGTTCAGTCAGCTTATCTGATATCTGAGATTGAGCGACAAAATTAGTAAAATCTGTCGAAATGTCAACCATTCTATAGGTTTTTAATAAGTGTTTCCTTGTAAAAAAATTCGATTTTATGGATTTTGGCATTTTTTTATTAAAAAAATATCCATTGTGACAAAATTTTTCATAATTTTGTACGTTCAATTTTAAGTATATCCAAACGAATATTATATCATTTATAATAGATTTTAAATAGTTTTTTTAACTTCAAGCTAACATTTTATGAATCTTTCAAAATTCAAATGGGTCGCAATGGCTCTCGTGATGCTATGCAGCTGTGGAGGCAACGATGACAACAAGATTGACAATCCCGACGGCCCTCAAGGTTCAGGATCTATGGAAGAAATGACTCCTGAACAAAGCAAAGAGTTTCTTCAGACTACTGCTACAGATTTTCTTAACCTCTTCAATCCACAAGATCAGAAGCAAGTGATCGAACTTGCTGCGTATTTTTCATCAGAATTTGAAAATTACGAAGTTCCCGAAGAATTCGAAATCGAACCTGACGGACAGAAGCGTACTCCGGCACCCTACATGAAAGCCGTAGCTCAGGCTGCCAAAGGTGATCTTGATGCACTCACAAGAGCTGCCACAACTTATTCCTACACTATTAAGTTCGAGAAATTTGCAGGTATCTATGAGCCTGATTCCAAAGAAGAGAGATGGGTGAAGACCGGCAATTCAAGCGATCTTATCTTCAAATTCACCAACAAGAGTGGTCAGCCCGTAGAAATGAAGGTCACTCAGTCTGGAGGCACCAGCGACCTTGACTTCTCTGTATCGGATTGGGATTATGATTATATCAATGGCAACTATCAGGAATTTGAATACCAATACAACTATTTCCTCTTCATCCCCAAGAACGTAACTGCTACACTTGTAGAAAATGGTCAGGAACTTGTAAAGACAACTGTAGTTTCAAGCATTGATGTCAAAGGACACAAGATTAGCGCCGATGTCAATGCAACTCTAATGAACATCCAGGCTATTGGCAAGACTGAAGGCACTGATTCCAAGGTTGAAGCCACTGCAGAGTTCTATGTATCCGGAGAAAAGGTTGCCACTTCATACGCAACTATCAACGGCAATAACCTTTGCAACCAAGACAAGTTCGAGGCTATGGAGGATATGGACGATGAAGAAGTAGCTGAAGAACTCGCCAAAATGTTCAAGAACGGCAGCTGTGGAGCCAACGTGCTCGACAAGGTGCAGGTATATGGACAGATCCAATACTACAAAGATCTCTATTTTGATCTTGATGGGTATTGGAGCAGCTGGGACTATGACAACAAGGCAACCGCTGAGGCAGAATGCAAAAAAGTGTGCGATCGCCTTAACAACAATATCAAGACTCAGCTTCGCTACAACAACACTGCCACCGACCAGGCTACCATTCAATTTGTGCCGTTCCTTGACGAGTGGGGTTCTTCCAGCTGGGAATATTGGGTATCAGCCAACCTCCTCTTCCCTGACAAGACTACTTACAACATAGACAGCTACTTCGACCGCTTCACAAATGTGTCGAATAAGTGGAATTCACTGATAAGCTCCTACGAAAAACTCTGGGAGACAGCAGGCGGAGTAAAATGATAAAAACAGGAATTGACATAATCAATTTCGCATCTTCATACCAAAAGGCAGTATCTTTCCATGCTGCCTTTTGGTTTTATTTATTGACCCTGTTTTCACTCCCCGCTTTAGCAACCGACCCTCAGAAAGACACCGTCTACAACCTCCTGCCGGACATTGAAGTGAAGCAGCAAGGACGCTCTCCCATAAGGAAAAGCGAAGATGGAAAAGTGACTATCAAGACAAAGGATATCCTGCGCCTTTCCAGATCTTTTGGAGAAGCTGATTTGCTCGACAAAATTCGTTCACTCCCTTTAGCGGAGTCAAACGGAGACTATAGTTCCGGGGTTTCGGTCAATGGAGCCGAGCCGGGGCAGGCTCAGTATCTGATTGAGGGGGCACCCGTAATATTTCCATACCGATTCGGCGGAATTTTTTCTACTTTCAATGCCTCTCATTTTTCCTCTATGAATTTCACTCGCCATTCCGGTGCCAATCTTCCTCCTCGGCTTGGGGCCGCATTTCTGTTGTCGCCATCATTGCGCTTCAAATCCGGAGTCGACGGAAATGCAAGCGTGGGAATGACCGCCTCTTCCTTGTCGCTTCATGCCGGACTTTCCGAAAGATTCGCACTTTCGATTTCAGGAAGACTCTCATATATCGACAAGCTCTATGGAAAATGGCTCTCGGCTTCCGACATGGGGATAAAGTATAATTTTCATGATCTAAATGCAGATGCTGCCTTCAAAATCACCGGCAAAGATATCATCAGTCTATCTTTTTTAAGATCTGCTGACCGACTGACCTACGACGACCGCAATTACGCATTAGACACATCTATCCGATGGCATAACACACTTTATAATCTCGGCTATCGTCATAATGGGGATATCGGTTTGAGACTGAACATTTTTCATTCCGAATTTGATGATCGGTTAAGTCTCACAATGCCACAAATGAGCATCAATGCTCCTGCATCGCTCTCTACTTCAGGAGTCAATTTAAATATTGGGAAAGAAAAAACCTCCGGGCGCTTGGCAGAATGGGACTTAGGCATAAACTTGACGCATGACAAGACTGTGCCTCAATGGGCCAGCTTGGAGATGACTGAGACTGACGATGCCGTAGTCAGGGCATCCGAGACATATCCGCAAAAGATATTTAGCGGCATAGCATATGGGCGTGCCGGATGGTGGATCTTAGATAAGACAATAAAAATGAGTGTAGAAAGTGGAATCGGTCTTTTCCAATCAAAGACAAAAGGGACTCCCGATTATTCCCGGTTGATTTTCACTCCCTCTCTGACCCTTTCCGGGAATGTACATGGCACTCACATGTCGCTCTCAGCAGGATATCGCAATCAGCCCATGCATAGGGTTGGATTTTCAGAACTCGGACTTGCATCTGATTTCTGGATAGGGGCTACGGATAACGCACCTATGCAGACTGCATTTTCAGTCTCCGCGAATATCAACAAACGTCTGCCTTGGTGGAATCTCGATATGGAAGCCGGAGCATTCTGGAGTGTCCTATGGAATCAGTTGGAATATCAGGGGCAAGTTATAGAGACAATCGACACCCAGTACTCCCCTTTCGCACATCTTATAGTTGCCGATGGATACAATTACGGCATCTACGCTTCCCTGTCAAGGACATTCGGATCTCTGACCGGTGATCTCAATCTAAGTTATAGCTCCGGGCAACGCCACAATCCTCAAGACAAATCCGACTCATGGACCGCACTGAATGCACAAGGCTGCGTGATGAAAGCATCCGCCACATGGACCGACGGCAATCATTGGACTCTTTCCGCTGCATTCAGACTTGCCACAGGACGCAGATACACCCCTGTAGATGCCCTATACATGATTGGAGGGAATATCGCAATGGAATATGGGGAGAGGAATTCGGCAACCTTGCCTTTATACCATAGGCTTGACTTAGGGGCGACATATTCATTTTCAACAGGTTCGAAAATCAAACTCCGGCATATAGTCAATCTGTCATTTCTGAATGCTTACGGGCATAAAAATGTCGAGATGCAATATTTCGTCCTGAACTCTGAAAATGGAGATTATTCCATCAAGCGTCTTTATTCTTTATATCGTTTTATGCCTTCAATAAGCTACACTATAGAATTCTGATGAGAAAAGCTATCTATAAAATAATAAGTTTCCTAATTATTCTCATATGCATATCGATGATACATGGGTGTGAGGAAAATTCTCCTTCCCCTACCCGAAAGGCTGTAATTGAGGGTTATCTATGCAGTGGTGATCATCCATATGTGATGTTTTCGGCATCGGTGGTGCCGGGAATCAGCGGCAATGTTGCAGATGCAGTCGTCAATTGGGGCAAGGTGACTATTTCTGACGGTGATACGACAGTGGTTCTGACCGGCAGGGTGGAAGAATCCACTACCCCTCCTTTTGTCTATTATTCATTTGATATCGATGGTCAACCGGGAAAGACATATACTATATCCGCTGAATTCAAAGATTTGAAAGCTTCAGGCTCAATGAGAATGCCCTTCCCGGTAGCAATTGACAGCATATCTTTAGCCCCCACAGCATCCGATTCACTTCGGGCTGCAACTCTTCATTTCACTTCTCCGGAAGAGACACCGTCGTATTTTTATATTTCAATGCAAAATAGCGGACGGGGGGAGCGAATGCGTCCCTGCATGATGGGTACAATCAAGACCGATAAGCCACATGCCCACTATTCCATCCCGGTGCTTCCTCCGAAAGTTAAGATAGACTCTACCCAATATATCTCGCAATTTAAAGTGGGAGAAGATATTATTATCGGTCTTAACCGAATAGAAAAACCGATATATGATTTTTGGAAAGCTTATGACGACATGGTGATGTTTACTAACTCCCCTTTCATTACCACCTCTGAATCACTACCCACAAATATCACCGGAGGCTATGGCATATGGTCGGTGGAAGGCTCCTCCCAAATGGAACTGAAAGTAGAATAAACTCAAAACTCAAAACCCAAAGAAAAAAGAGCAGTATGCGACCGAAGTCAACAATACTGCTCTTCCTCTCTCCTCGGCGGTGCGGACGGGACTTGAACCCGCGACCTCCGGCGTGACAGGCCGGCATTCTAACCAGCTGAACTACCGCACCAAGTTTCCTCTTGCGAGAGTCGCTCCGAGGCTTTATCCCCTCGTTTGCGGATGCAAAGTTACAACAAATTTTCTATTCACGCAAATTTTCATCAAACTTTTTTCATAAAATTTTTCCAAATGCCCGTTTATAGAGAAAAACACGCCTTATAATTGTTATACAAATATGATTATTGATTGCCATACTCATCGCAATGCGCCCGACCCGTGCGCCATCATATCGACATCGCCGATAGGATTCCTCGCGCAAGGGAGCCAGTTATGGTCGGTAGGGCTTCATCCATGGGATCTCAGCCTTTTTTGCGCCGAAAATATGCGCATCAAGGATGAAATATGGGTTGAACTGGTTGCTGCTGCAGCTTCCCCCTTTGTAGCAGCCATCGGAGAATGTGGCATCGACCTTTCGCACGGCGGACTTCTTGCCACTCAGATGCTCGCCCTCCGCAAGCAAGCACTCTTGGCGGAGAGGCTCAAAAAGCCACTTATCATCCATGCCGTGAAGGCACATGACATCATCACCGGCATGAAGAAAGATCTCCAACCGCAACAGCCGTGGATCATACATGGATTCCGCAACAAACCGACCATAGCCGAAATATATCTAAAAGCCGGATGCTATCTGAGTTTTGGAGAGAAATTCAGCCCTGAGGCACTCGACATTACACCCACCGACAGGATTCTTGCAGAGACGGATGAATCCGAGCTTACCATCGATAGCATTATCCGAAGGCTGGAAGAGTCTGTCCAGAAAAATCTGCGCGATGCCATTATTGAAAATGGAAAAATATTCAAGGTCCACGGCATCGATTCCCAAAATTCCCAAATATGAACTATGAATAAATCTATCTTACCAATAATTGCAGTAATAACTTTCTTTATCCCGACACACGCCCTGCGGCTCGAGCCTATAAAATATGGAGATATGGAAAATTGGGTGACCCGCCATGTCACCGAATCAAAGATCATAGGAGGGAATGGAAAGACACTCTATGAAATAGCTCCGACTGCCACCATCGATGGCAACAAGGCATATAAAAACACCGGAGGTTCCCCATGGGCCAATTCCAACGCATATGCGAAAGTGTGCGGTGTAGTAAAAGGATCTACTACCGTTTCCCCCGCCAAGCGAGGAGGGAGCACTGTGGCAAAATGCGAAGCAAAGATGGAAAATGTAAAGGCTCTCGGAATCGTCAACATGGACGTGATGGTAGCCGGCTCCATATTCTTAGGGCAGCTTTTCGAACCGGTCACTTCCACCAAAGGTGCATTCGGGAAAATGGAGATGGGCATCCCCTACACGAAGCGTCCGAAGGCACTCGTCTACGACTATGAGATAGTGATGCCGAAAGAGAACACGCGCACCAAATCTACCGGCTTCAGCAAGCAAAAGACACTCCAGGGGCGTGACAACGCCGAGGTCTATGTCCTTCTCCAGCGGCGATGGGAGGATGAAAACGGGAATATATATGCCAAAAGAGTCGGCACTGCCCGCGAACGCTACAATAAGTCAGTGGCATGGACTCGCCAACATGAATTGCCTATCCACTACGGCGACATAACAAAGGAATCTTTCTACAAGCCTTGGATGGGGCTGCTTGACGGCGAGAAAGCATATTATGCACGCAACTCAAAAGGGAAATTAGTGCCGGTGCATGAAGTAGGATGGGATGCACCTGATGCCACTCCGACCCATGTGCTGATGATGGCCTCCGCTTCCTGCGGCGAGCCCTTCATAGGCACCGAAGGACTGACTCTCTATATCGACAACATCAACTTCGGATTTTAACTAATGCATAATTGGCTTCGCCCAAGCTAAAGCAAGTCTTAATGCACAATGCATAATGCATAATTGGTTGCTTCTGAATATTGATATCTTATAAATCAAATTTAATCAACACTTTTAATCAACACTTAAGATAAAAATATGAAAATTGCAATTATAGGCTACGGCAAAATGGGCCACATGATCGAGCGCATCGCTATCGAACGAGGCCATGAAATCAGCGTCATCATCGACGCAGACAATTTAGCTGACATTGACTCCAAGGCATTCCGCAAGTCGGACGTGGCTATCGAATTCACTCAACCGGACACCGCCGTCAACAATCTTCTCCGCTGCTTCTCAGCAGGCGTTCCTGTAGTGTGCGGCACTACCGGTTGGCTCGATTCTCTCGATGCAGTGAAATCAGTATGCGATAGCGGAAAAGGAGCGATGCTCTATAGCTCCAATTTCTCTATCGGCGTAAATATCTTTGAAGCAGTAAGCCGCTATTTGGCAGGGATTATGAACTCGTATCCCCAATATACCCCTTCTATGGAGGAAGTGCATCATATCCATAAGCTTGACCATCCTTCCGGCACTGCCATCACCATCGCCGAGGAGCTGATTGCAGTCTCCGACAAAGTCGACAACTGGAAAGAACCGGCTGACAACGAAAACGCCGAAAACCCTGACAACGCTGAAAAAGAAGAAAATGCCGAACACACACTCCTCATCTCCCACCGTCGTGAAGGGGAAGTGCCGGGCATTCATACAGTGATATGGGATTCGCCGCAAGACACCATCACCATCTCACACTCCGCAAAGAGCCGCGAAGGGTTTGCTCTTGGAGCCGTGCTTGCAGCAGAATGGCTTGCTGAGAAATGCAAGAAATTCTCTGTCGGACCCCTAAAACTTGGCTCAGGGCAGACAGGATTCTTCACAATGAAGGATATGCTAAAATTCTAAATTAGGCATCCCCCTTCATCCCCCTTTTAGGGGGTCCCGGGGCTCGTACGCAATAAGCAGCAAGGTTTTCCGTTATAGTATATTATGAATTCATTTATTTCTGACCTTCGCGAACGACTGAAAAAAGTGCGCCCGACACGTTGGGTGCGCTTCGGCATAGTATCTATCATTTTCTTCCTTTGGGTGATATGGATGCAAAATCCATGGTTGCTGCTTCTGTGGCTTCTGCTCGTAGACATCTATATCACGGGCTTTATCCCTTGGACTTGGTGGAAAAAGACCAAAGAACCGGTCAGGACTATATTTTCTTGGCTTGATGCCATCATATATGCCCTGATACTTGTCTATTTCATTTTCGCATTCATAGGGCAGAACTATAAGATTCCTTCTTCTTCACTTGAGAAATCGCTTCTTGTAGGTGATTATCTGTGGGTCAACAAGACTATCTACGGTCCTCGTGTGCCGCAGACCCCGCTGCATTTCCCTCTCGCCCAGCATACCCTCCCGATCATCAACACCAAGAGCTATATCGACGAGCCTCAGTTGAAATATCATCGCTTGGCAGGCCTGCGGAGCATCGAACGCGGCGACATCGTGGTGTTCAACTATCCGAATGGCGACACAGTAGCCACAAAGGTGCCCAATCCTGACTACTATCAGATCTGCTATGAGCTGAGCCGACGGGGTATTGACGACCCCAAGGCATACATTGAGGCTAACAAAGCAATGTTTGGCGACATAGTTGTGCGCCCTGTCGACCGCCGGGAAAACTACGTGAAGAGAGCTGTCGGACTTCCGGGTGAGCGCCTACAGATCAAGGATGACGTGATCTACATCAACGGGACGCCCATCGAAGATGCAGAGAATGTGCAATTCAATTATGTGATACCCGTAAAAGGGATCATTCCTCTTGAGAAATGGCAGGAAATCGGAGTGCGTGCCGAAGATCATGGAAATGCCCCGATACAGGTGGAGGGAATCCCATATATGTTCTACGACGTGCCGCTCACCAAAGAGGCAAAAGCGATCGTGGAAAGCTGGCCGGAAGTAAACGGAGAACTCATCAAGGAGTCAAAGACCGGATTCTACGATCTCGGAGGCATGTTCCCTCTTGGCAACGATTATGGTTGGACCCGTCCGGATATGGGTGAGATTTGGATTCCGAAGAAGGGAGCGACCTTAAAATTGACTCTCCACAATCTGCCTATTTATGAACGTGCAATACGCACATATGAAGGCAACGACCTTCAGGTGAAAGATGGGAAAATCTTCATCAATGGAAAGGAAACGGACAGCTATACATTCAAGATGGACTACTACTGGATGCAAGGCGACAACCGCGACCGCTCAGCCGACTCCCGCTACTGGGGATTCGTGCCCGAAG
>CAYNPB010000035.1:0-18950 GCA_964399005.1 uncultured Sangeribacter sp. | reverse complement strand
TCCTTTAGCCATTAAAAAGAGTCTGTTCGCCATTCATATCTAAACTTTCCATCTTCTTTTTTATCTTATACAATAGATGTTGAACAATAAATATAAAAAAATATGATATTAAAATCTTTAGGTATAAAGTCTGTTTTGTCGTTAGCTTTGGTCTGTGCATTTCCTGCTATGGCTTCATCATGTGCAGGAAATGCCGGATCCAAAGATAATCAGACTCAATCTGATGCAAAGAATGAAAAGAAGAAAGGTGGTAAAGTCGGTGGTCCACAACTTGGCACTCCAGGAGGTGGTCCCGTCATCGACAAGACCGGCGATGAAGTGCTTCAGGCGATGATAAAGAAAGAAGTTCCGGAGTTTAAGCAACTCCAATATAAGGATGCTGAGACCGGGAAGACTCTTAATTACAACCTATTCACTCCTAAAAACATGGATGCCTCTAAAGAGTATCCTTTGGTTCTCTTTATGGCAGATGCGAGCACTCCCGGGACTGATGTCACTCGTCCTTTGACACAAGGCTATGGGGCATTGGTATGGGCTACAGACGAATCACAAGCTAAAAATCCTTGTTATGTGCTTGTACCGCAATATTCCGGTGTGGCAGTCAACGATGCTTATGAGCACACTGATGAAGTTGACATGGTGATCCGTCTTCTCAAAAGCATTGTGAGTGAAAAGAATATCGACTCTAATCGTCTCTACACTACCGGCCAATCTATGGGTGGTATGATTTCAATGTACTACAACATTACTTATCCGGATATTTTTGCCGCATCTTTATTTGTTGACTGTCACTGGGACACAAATAAATTTGGTGAACTCGTGAAGCACAAATTCACTTATGTGACAGCAGGGAAAGAGGGTAGCTCCTTCGGAAATATTCAGGCTGTTGAAGATGCTGCAGAAAAGGATGGAATTAAATTTGAATACGCGAGTTGGAGCGCTAAGCTTCCGCAAGCAGAACAGGATTCCCTTGCACAGGCTATCCTGGATAAGGGTGCTCCTGTCAACATTATAAACTTCACTCCCAAGTCTGTGCTTCCTGACGATGGGAAAGGAAGTGAACATATGTATTCGTTTGACTATGCTTACAAATTATCGCCAGTGAGAGACTGGCTATTTCGGCAGATAAAGTAAAATCAAGTAAGTAAAAAATCATAAGGTCATAAATAATGTTAGACAAGTAGTTATCGTACTTAAAAAGCGGATTGCACTTAAACGGAATTGAATTCCGTTGAAGTGCAGTTTTGGTTTTGGGAAATCTTAAACCATATGCCTGATTTCAGGTCTTTAAAAATATAACATGAGCAATCTGACTAAATATATAGATCTTGTATTCTGCCTTATCGTCTTGCCCGTTATGGCAGTGATTTTCCCAGTGGAGCGATGGTTCCACAATTTCCCATTGTATGTCACGGCAGTCGGGATTTGGTTATACTCAATCTATTTTATAAATAGATATGTGACTGTCCCTTTTCTATTCAAAGATTCAAAAAGGAGAATGTTGAGTGTTATTCTTATACTCCTTTCTATAATAATCACTTATGTTCTTGCAAGTATCACACTTTATACACCAAAACCGAATATATTCGATGAAGGTATCTTCCGCATTTTCCCTAAGATACAGCAATATCAGCAAGCCATATGGTCTCTATTTATGATTGTAGAAGCTTTTAGCTTCGCCATCGGATTGCTTATACAGACAAATCTTCAAAGAGCTCGCCGACTCGCCGTGGAGGCTGAACGCGACAAGGCCGAGATTGCTCTCTATAAAGCAAGGATTAAGCCTCACTTTATGTTTAATACCCTAAACTCTCTATACGGGTTATTTCTTACTCATGATTCCAAAGCTCTGGAATCACTTGAAAAATTTATCTCCATGCTACGTTATATCCATACTACCTCTCAGCGAGACTATGTCTCTCTTTCAGATGAAATGGACTATATAAGACAATTTGTTGCGATTCAATCTTTAAGATTAAATGAAATGACCTCAGCTTCTCTTTTGATTGATATTGCCGACGAGCATCTTCAAGTGCCTCCTATGCTGCTTGTCACTTTTGTTGAGAACTGTTTCAAACACGGTGTGTCTCCCGTGGAAAAATGCGAGATAATCATTAAAATCGTTGAGAAAGATGGCCGTCTTCTTATGTCAACTAAAAATCGTATTTTCCACGCAAAGCGATCAGGTGTGCATTTAGGTATTGATAATTGTCGCAAGCGCCTAAATTTGCTATATCCTGGAAAGCATAGTCTTGATATAACGGAGAAAGATGGTTTCTTTATCATTAAACTTTCTATTGATCTTTTAGCATGATTAAGTGTATAGCTATTGACGACGAACCGATTGCCCTTAGTATTATCAGGCAGTATTGCGAACGCTATGGAGACATAGATCTTCAGTGTTTCACATCTCCTATTGCCGGAATGGATTGTATTATGTCGTCTACCCCGGATATTGTATTTCTTGACATCGAAATGAATTCCCATAATGGTTTGACCATGGCTAAGCAATTGCCTCCCGGTACTTGTTTGATATTTACCACTGCATTTGCAAACTACGCTTTAGATGGTTTCAATGTAGATGCCATAGATTTTCTGCATAAACCCATCTTTTATTATCGTTTTGAGAAAGCTATGGAAAAAGCCAAACGCTTCATGCTTTCTTTGGATAAAGCATCTTCTGCTTATATTGAGAGCATTACTCTTAAGGCAGATTATAAGAACGTCATCATCAATCTTAAAGATATCATTTTGATTGAAGCAATGGACAACTACGTTAAAATCTATCGGAAAGAAAAGCCAACAGTCATTCCTCAGATTACTATGAAAGAAATAGAATCCATGCTTCCGAAAGAAGAATTTTTAAGGATTCACCGTTCTTATATAATTTCTCGAAGTCAAATCGAAAGGTTTTCTAACCGTACTATCTATCTTCGAGACTATCCACGTCCCATCCCAGCAGGAAGAAAATACCTCCAAGCCTACAACACCCTTATAAAAAAATGAAGGATTAAAAATATAGCAACTCAGAGCGCTTAGTGGTTAGAATCTAATATACTTTTTCGGTAAGCTTTAGGTGTGATGCCGGTGATTCTTTGAAAATATTTTGTGAAGGTAGGTGCATCCGGAAAATTCAATCCGGATGCTATTTCTTTTATTGAATACTGAGCATCACTAAGCAATGTCTTAGCTTCTCCTACTACAACCGTTTCTATCCATTCCGATGGACTTGATCCTGAAAGCTGACGTATTAATGTTGAGAAATATTTCTCACTTACGCCTGATCTATTAGCATAAAATTTCACATCACGATGCTCTTTGAAATTAGTATATAGAGAGAGCATAAATTGCTGATATTCCAAATCACGAGGCATATAGGCCTTTGGCTCCATCGAAATATTGGTAAAATATATCTTTAATACCTTTGCCACTATTAGTCGTGCCTGCAACTCTATAATATCCTCATGAATGTGATGGCAGATATTGGTATATTTACCACGCATATATGCCTCATAATCGCTTTTATATTCATCAATACTGGCAAGTAGTGTAGTAAATTGCGAATACTGAATAGTAATTGATGGGTGATTCTGAATAGCACTGAGATTGCTCGTATCAACCCATCGGTTGATCATTCTTGGAACATCTTTTATCATTATCGAACCGAAAATTATTTCACTCGGCCTATTCACTTTTATTATACCTATCTTAACGAAAGGCATACAGGCAAACATGCTTCTCTCTGTAACCTTAAAGTATTCGTTTAGAAATTTAATTTCCAATTCTCCTTTAGTGCAGAGTGCAAAAGCACATCTGCCTGGAAAATCAAATAAATCGTCACCCTTCATATCAGGATGAATTGTCACTTGGGATATCGTGAGAAGTGTTCGCATTAATATATTCTGTATTGCCGTTTCTAATTAAATACAAAATAAAGGTATTTTTATTATTTAAACAACCTTTCTTCCCCAAAATCGAACCATTTGACAATTCTATCAGGATTCTTGACATTTTTATCTACTATTATTAGCGCTAATTTTGCAACTTGATAATTAAACCCTATATCTTATACTTTAAATACTTTAAATCTCTTAACCCCATAAACTAAATATATGAACTATTCATTTTATCGCAGGTCTCTTCTCCTGACAATTTCTTTGGTTCTTCTTGCCGCTTGCGGAAAGGATTCTAAAGACAAAGAAAAATCTATCTCTCCGGTAAGAGTAAAAACTCTGACAGTCAGCGACACGGGTGTCGACTTAGCAAGAAATTATTCCGGTACTGTTGAAGAAGACAGCGGTACTGTAGTAAGTTTCGCAGCAACGGGCACAATAAAAACACTTCAAGTTTCTGAAGGTGATCGGGTGAAAAAAGGTCAGCTTATAGGCACACTTGATGATGGAACTCTTAGGAATGCATATCAAATAGCCCTTTCTACTCTCGAGCAAGCAAAAGACGCTTACAAAAGGATGAAAATCCTACATGATGCCAATTCTCTTCCAGACATCAAATGGGTTGAAGTAGAGAGTAAGCTTCATCAGGCTGAAAGTGCAACCAAAATCGCCAAAATTGCTCTCGATGATGCAAAACTTCTCGCCCCCGTCTCTGGCGTAATCTCTGAAAAAATTGCTGCTGTGGGTCAGACAGCCGCACCAGGAATACCGGTAGTTAAAATTGTGAACATTCAATCAGTTAAAGTAGGAATTTCTATCCCTGAAGGTGAGATATCAAATATTCCTGAAGGATCTTCTGCCACTATTACGGTCAAGACAAACTCTGAAAATACGCTTCAGGGAACTCTCGTGGAAAAAGCAGTCGTTGCTAATCCTTTATCACGCTCTTACGTTGCAAAATTCAAGGTTGACAATTCCGACGGCAAGTTACTGCCGGGCATGATATGCGACGTCTCTCTAAATCAAAATTCAAATGTTAACGGCGTAATACTCCCTGTTTCTTCTGTTCTCTTGGCTGCCGACAATTCCAATTTCGTATGGCTTGATTCTGCCGGAGTTGCTCGTAAGCGCATTGTCACTCCTTCTGAAATGCTGCCCGATGGTATTTTGATATCAGCAGGTCTCAAAACTGGTGACAAGGTTATTATTGCCGGCACCGAGAAGGTGTCTCAAAACACTAAAGTGGAATCCATCAATTAATTTTTCATATTCTTTCGGTTATGGATTCAAACAATAATAATAACCCACAAGGAGGATTGCTTTCAAAACTTCCTCCTGTCAAAAATTCTCCTTTAGTAGTCTGGGGAGTCAAATATGCAAATGTAGTGGTATTGATGGTGTGTGTATTGGTCATATTTGGTATATACGCACTTCATGTCATGGACAAAAACGAATTTCCAAACTTCACTATCCGTGAAGGGGTCGTCGTCGCTGTATATCCGGGAGCTTCTTCTCTTGAGATGGAACAGCAAGTGATGAAGCCACTTGAAAACTACATTTTCAGTTTTAAGGAGGTCAATAAAGTCAAGACCACTTCTAATGCCACTAATGGCATGGTGATGATTTATGTTGAGCTCGACGATGAGATTACTGACACGGACCCTTTTTGGAACACCTTTAGCCGAGAGCTAAGTTCAGTAAAGATGCAACTTCCTCCCGGAGTTTTGGCAGTAGAAGTTATTTCAAATTTCGGCGACACTTCTGCTCTTCTTGTGACAATGGAGAGTGAAGATAAGACTTATCGGGAGCTCGGAAACTATATGGATGCACTCCAAGATCGACTTCGAACTGTGGAAAGTGTGGGTACGATGAATGTCTATGGAAAGCAAAATGAGCAGATCTCTATCAATATTGATCCGGAGAGACTTTCGCATTATGCTATTTCCGAGAAGACATTGGCCGCCACTCTCTTCTCAAAAGGATTCCAGACCACTGGTGGAGACTTACGCTCTGATTCCTATACTTCTCCAATATATATAGCAGATCCTCTTAATTCAGTCGCCGACATTGCAAACCAGATAGTTCTTTCTACTCCTGCTGGTGATGTGGTAAGGCTCAAAGATATAGCAGAAGTAAAAAGAGAATATCCCGAACCCACTTCTTTCATTACCAACAACGGACGCAAATGTATTCTACTCTCAGTAGAAATGAAGAGTGGCAATAACATTGTCAAAATGGGAGAACTTGTGGAAGAACAACTGGAAGCTTTCAAATCTGAGATTCCTGACGATGTAACTCTTTTCCGAATCACAAATCAGCCCGATGTAGTCAATAGCAGTGTTATTGAATTTCTCCGAGAACTCCTGATAGCTGTTTTGGCTGTAATTGTAGTTATTGTTTTGCTCCTTCCGATTCGAGTTGCACTCATAGCCGCCGCCACTATACCTATTACTATATTTATTTCTTTAGGACTCTTTTATATTTTCGGAATTGAACTCAACACAGTGACTTTCGCATGCCTTATCGTATCATTAGGTATGATCGTCGACAATTCTGTTGTGATAATCGATGATTATGTGGAGTTGATTGGTGAGGGTATGGACCGAAAGGAAGCTACTATTAGATCTGCTTCAGAATTTCTGAAATCAATTTTTTCAGCCACGCTTGCTATTTCAATTACATTCTTCCCATTCCTGTTCACTATGACAGGTATGTTCCGCGATTTCCTTAACGATTTCCCATAGGCTATTACTCTCATTCTTATGGGTTCGATGATTATCGCCGAGCTTCTCGTCCCATTCCTTCAATATAAGTTTATCAAACCGGCAAAACTCTCTTCTATAGAAGGAGATGCACCGAAGAGTCAAAAACATTTCTCATTGCTTCGATGGATGCAAGGAGCCTATGATAAGATTATTGCTGTATGTTTCGTACATCCATGGGCAGTGTTGGCAACAGCTACGATTCTTACAGTGGGAGGAGCATGGTTGCTTATGAAACGTCCCATGCAATTGATGCCTATTGCAGAGCGAAATCAGTTTGCGGTTGAGATTTATCTCCCCACCGGAGCCCCTCTTGCGCAAACAAATATTATCGCTGACTCTATGGCAAATATTCTTCGAAAAGATAAAAGAGTGGTATCTGTAGCCAATTTCCATGGTTGCTCATCGCCTCGATTCCAGACCACATATGCTCCGCAGGTGGGAGGTCCGAATTTTGCTCAGTTTATTGTCAATACTGAAAGCAATGAGGCAACTATTGAATTACTTGATGATTATACTAAAAAATATAGGGATTATTTCCCGGAGGCAAAGATTAGGTTCAAGCAGTTGTCTTACTCAAATGCTGCTTACCCAATAGAAGTGCGAATAAAAGGTGACGACTATTCTGCACTGCATGAAATATCCGATTCGGTATTGGCAATAATGCGTACCATCCCAGAATTAAACCTTGCTACAAGTAGTCTGCAGGCTCCTCTAATTGCAGCCCAAGTATCTCCTGATTTTACTACTATGTCTCGATTAGGAATGAGCGATATGATGCTTGAAGCAAATCTGGCATTGAGATATACTAATTCCGGAATTCCCGTTGCCACTATGTGGGATGGCACTTATGCAACCCCTGTTGTATTCCGCACTCCGACATCTGAGCATTCCGACGTCGCAGATCTTCGTGGCGAACTGATGCCTGTGATGGGATTAGCATCCGCTCCTCTCCGACAAATGGCAGATGTGGTTCCTACATGGCACTACGGCCAACTGTCTCACAGAAACGGAATCCCCTGCGTAACCGTCACATCGGAGGTAGAACGAGACGCTTTCCCATTGGTTGTAACTGATATTCTAAGAAAGAAATTAGACAACCTCTCTCTTCCCGATGGCGTATCGATTGAGTATGGAGGAGACTATGGTCAATCTTTGGAAATGTGGCCTCCTATCATTTCTGCTCTTATGATGGCAGTCGTTATCATTTTCTTCATCCTTCTTTCTCACTACAAGAATGTGAAGATATCTGCTTTGATGTTGCTCTGCATAGTCTTTTGCGTCCCGGGAGCTGGTATTGGTCTGGCTATTCAAGGTGAAGTTCTGTCATTAACCTGTACACTTGGATTTATTTCCTTGATGGGTATTCTGATAAGAAATGTAATAATAATGATCGACTATGCTGAAGAACTCCAAAGATCGGAAGGAATGAATGTCAAGGAAGCGATATTTCATAGTGCCGAACGAAGAATGCGTCCTATATTCCTAACTTCTGCAGCCGCTTCGATGGGTGTGCTCCCGATGGTAGTCACCGGTACTCCTCTTTGGCGACCGATGGGCACCGTTATATTTTGGGGTACTATTATCACATTCTTCTTCATCGTGACTGTCATTCCTGTCCTTTATTGGAAAGTCATGGAGAAAAAACAATCTCAACAAGAATCAAAATGAAAAAGATAACACGCATTTTGGCTATGGGGCTAATTATATCTTCGTCCATAGCTCAAGCGCAAGAACTGACACTTGAAGAGTGTATAAATTTAGCACTCGAAAACAATGCTCGGATGCGTACGGCTGAATATAGTTTGCAAGCATCTCGCGAGACTTCTCGTGAGGCCTTCACCAATTATTTTCCGTCTATAGCAGCCAATGGCATCGCGTTTACAGCAAATCATGGGATGCTTCAACATAATATCGACCTTCCCCTTTCTGCTTTGATCCCCAATATGCCCGACATGAACTTTGATATCAGTCTTCTTAAAAAAGGGTCTTATGCCGGCTTGAATCTTATTCAGCCAATATTTCTTGGCGGAAGAGTCGTCAATGGAAATCGTTTGGCTCATGTGGGTGAGGAAGTGAGTCGCCTGCAGAAACGCCAGACGGCCGACGAGGTCAGAAAAGACGTAGAGCAATATTATTGGCAGCTTGTTTCGCTCCATTCCAAACATCAGACAATCGAACGTGTGATTGCAATGCTCGACACTCTCACAGCACAAGTCCAAAGCTACGTCAATGCCGGTGTAACCACCACCAACGATCTTCTCGAAGTGAAATTGAAAAGAAACGAAATGCTCGTGGCTAAATCCGAACTTGACAATGGCATTTCTGTCGTCAGGATGTTGCTTTCTCAATATGTAGGCAAAGGCACATCCGGATCAGTTGATGTTGCTTCAGACATAGAAGTAGGAAAAGTTCCCACATTTCCGCAAGATATATATATGAATCCTGAGGATTGCCTCTCTCAGACTGTTGGTCATGCGCTTTTGACTCAGAATGTAAAGGCTAAACAACTGGAGCAAAAAATGGCTTTGGGAAATAATCTCCCTACTGTTGCTGCGGGTGCCAGTTACAATTATGAGCATTTGCTCGACGAAGGGCATACCTTTGCCAACATATATGTGACTCTCAGCATTCCAATTACCGACTGGTGGGGTGGGTCTCATAATATGAAGAAAAAGAAACTTGAGACTCAGGTTGCACAGACTCAATTGGAAGATAATTCCCAATTGCTCATGATAGCAATGACAAATGCCTGGAATGATCTGACCACTTCATACACTCAAATGGAGATAGCTAAGGAGTCAATTGAACAGTCGGCCGAAAACTTGCGACTCAATCAAAATTTCTATAATGCCGGCACTGTGACTGTCACCGACCTGCTGAATGCTCAGACTCTCTATCAGCAATCACAAGACAAATTCATAGATGCTTATGGTCAATATCAAATCAAAAAGCTGACCTATCTACAATCCACTGGGAGATAAAGCCGTATACTTTGCTTAATAAAAAAATCAGAATCCAAATGGATTCTGATTTTTTTATTTATGAATTTAAATTAAATTCGGCTCAATTTCCAAGCGGTTTCTCAATCTTTACGAAAGTCGAGAGAGGCCAATAGAATGCTTTCGGATCATCGGGCTGAGTAGGAGAGTACTTCTTATAAGGCTTCAGATGTTTTGCCAGTTCAGGAAGTTTCTCTGCAATTCCTTCTCTTACACATTTTGCCACCTGTGTCGCTCCGTAAGTATTGAAATGTGTATTGTCTGCAAGATCCTTTTCCTGGCCGGGGAAAGTACCGGCTGGATAATGCACCAAGGCCTGCTTGCTACCTTCTTCTCCAAGAGTTTCATAAAGAGTAGTGGTCATCTCTGTAATATCGATCAACGGCACATTTTCTCTCTCTGCAACTTCTTTCATAGCCTGTGGATAGTCGCCATGGGTATTGTTGAGCTTGCCGTTTTTGTTAAAGTTCCTGCGCGCTGTAGGCGTGAGGAAAACCACATTGAGACCCTGCTTGCGGGCTCTATCTACAAATATCTTTAGATTATGTGCATAATTATAATAAGCTCCTGAGCCAGCCCCCTTGTCTTTCTCGTCATTATGACCGAACTCAACGAACACATAGTCACCCGGTTTTGCCATCGAAAGCACCTTATCATAGCGTTTGCCACTGAAGAAAGAAGAAGTCTTCTGTCCGCTTTCAGCCTGATTAGACACTGCAATGTTAGTGTCAAAATAAGCAGGAATTATTTGTCCCCAGCTTGCCCAAGGTTCTTCAGATTGATCCACTACCGTACTGTCTCCACAAAAGAAAAGGGTAGTTACATTGTCGCCTTCTTCTACCGGACGGATCGTGACACTCTCCACAGCAGGTGCATCTCCTGTAAACTCAAGTGTGAGTTTGTCATCCCAATTGCAAGCGCCATATTCTCTCGGGTTCAATCTTACCGTGTCTTTAAGATTGATGCCGGGCGATCTCTTATTGACGATAAAGGAGACTTCTTCAAATTTATTTTTGGGCAGAGAGACTGCGTCTTCCATCAGACGACGATTCTCAGCTCTGACTACAGTGTGCGACTTTTGCTTCTTATTCCCGAGCTTGACTGTCACCATATAATTCCCGTCAGGAACTCTGACAGAGAAAAAATATGGTTTTGATCCCTTAGAAGATGGCTTGCTGTTGAAGTCATAGCCATATCCGTCAAATTCATTATAAGATGGTACTGTTGCATCCATCATATAAGTTTTGGGATAGACCGGAAGCAGATAATCCTGAAGCGGACAGTCTGTGCCTCTGAGCCCTTCAGCTATGCTGGCTGCATTAAGTCGTGCACCTTTTTTTGAAGTGTGAGTATGGTCTCTTTTGAAGTAGGGTGGAGTGCCCGCTTCCGTAAGAGTCTGGAATTTCCTTCCGGATATGGAATTTAGATCAATATAGTATGCTCCTGCTTCTCTTGCCGCATCTTTTGCCCATTTTCCATAGCTGGAAGCATTGCTTTCTATTTTTCCATCCTTCCATTTGTTACGGGGAGTATGGCTCAACACGATAGGAATAGCACCCTTTTCCTTAGCATCCATTATAAACTTACGGATATACCATCCATATGTATACACCACCTGGTTGATTCCAGTCTTCTCCATCTTAAACACCTTGCTCTCCGGACCCGAGCCATGAAGTTCTCCACGAGCTTTCCCTGTGTTGATATCTCCACCATCATTATGTCCGAATTGCATTATTACGAAATCTCCGGGCTGTAGGGCATTATACACTTTATCCCAGCGACCCTCGTCAAGGAATGTTCTTGCACTGCGTCCGGCCTTCGCATGATTTTCCACTGTAATTTTATCCGGATCAAAGAGCTCTGCAATCACGCTTCCCCAACCCCACATGCTGTCGTCATCCTTATCCTCATTCTTGACTGTGCTGTCACCTATGGTGAACAATACCGGTTTTCCGGGTTGACGTGTCTTCCCTGTTTCCGTATCCACAGGGAAGGGGAGGAGATAATCCTTTAGTTCTACTCCCTCAAGTGCTGCAATCCCTTCTGCAGCTGACTGCGCATTAACTTTAGCTCCGAAGGCCGATGTATGTATCCTGTCGATGTAGAACATTGTCTTGACCTTATCCTTGCCGAATTTCTCAAATTTCTTAGCGGTTATATCGTTAAGGTCGACGAAAGGAACGTTCTCAGCCTCTGCCACTTGCTTTGCCCAAAGTCCGAATGTCTTATTCACACGTGTCACGATGGTGCTGTCCTTGTCATCCCAAGCCATGCGAGGAGTCAGAGAGAAAAGTATTGGATGAGCACCCTTAGCCTTGACTTCCCTTACATATCTGCGCATATATTCCCCGTAAGAGTACACTGTATCGCGGACACCTGTCTCTTTAATCACCACAGGCATCACTTCATCTCCTATTCCTCTGATCGTTGCGCGTGCTCTTCCGCTATCGAAAGGTCCATTATCATTATGACCAAGCTCTATGATGACCCAATCGCCGGGTCTCACTCCCTCAAGCACATCCTTCCAAAGCACATTATAGAATGTACGGCTACTCATGCCTCCTAAAGCATGATTTTCTACCGTTATTTTGTTCTTGTCAAAGAATTCCGGTGCATAATATCCCCATCCCCATTGGCCATTATCTCCGTTGCCAAGTGTGCCTGTGCGCATCGTGGAGTTTCCTACAAGAAATAAAACCGGATTGTTTCCAATTCTTGAAGAGCCAGACACGGGACGGGCCGTTCTCGCCTTATTGATACTGTCAGGTGTGTTATCCACTACCTGATTCACGTCCGGCATCGGTTGCTGCTTGTTATCCTGCACTGAACCCACTGCAAGGGCCGCACAGAAAAGTCCAGCCACCGAAAAAAGTTGCTTGATCGCTTTCATTTTATCTGATTATTAGGTTATATATTCTAAAATATTAGGTTAATCTCAGATGTTTTTAGGTTAAATCCGAAGTAAGATGCAAATTTAATCATTTTTCTCAAAACAATCAACTCCAATTTCAGATTTTTACATTTCCATACTCTAATATCACAAACGATCTTCTTTATTGGCTCTTCTTCAATAGCTCTTCTGTTTGTCCAACTCAATATTCTTCCTCAAAAGTATCTGTTTGTTTTAGTGTGAAGGCCTTTGGCCTGATTGAGAACTTATCTCAATCATGATGATACGGCTCTCCGCGCAGTATGGTCATGGCACGATATACTTGTTCCGTGAAAAATAGCCTGATCATCTCATGACTGAATGTCATTCTTGAAAAGGATAATTTGGAATTGGCTATTGCATACACATCCTGTGAGAATCCGTATGGCCCCCCTACAATAAAGACGAGTCTTTTCTTTCCCCCCAGCATTCCCTTTTGAATGAAATCTGCAAATCCTCTGGATGTCAACATATCACCCCGCTCATCAAGAAGCACAACATTGTCGGAAGATGACACTTCGGAAAGTATCAGTTTCCCTTCCTCCTCCTTTTGTTGTGTTTCCGTAAGTTTACGAGAGTTTTTTATATCTGGTAAACACTTTATTGAAAATGGAATATATCGTTTTAGTCTTTTACAATATTCATCGATTCCTGTTTGTATGTAGTCCGTCGTAGTTTTTCCTATTGTTATTAGCGTTATTTCCATAAATTTTTATTAACTTTGTAAAAATATCTCCTCATTTGCAAAATTAGCGAAGATTTTTGAATTATGAAAACGAAAGACCAACTTATTGACGCTCTATTAGACCTCGCTTTTGCTGAAGACATAGGCGATGGCGACCATACTACTTTATCCACTATTCCTGCCGATGCCATGGGGCGTTCAAAACTTCTCATAAAGGAAAAAGGAATCCTTGCCGGCGTGGATGTCGCAAAAAAAGTGCTTCATAAAGTCGACCCCTCAATCAAGATTGATGTAAAGATTGAAGATGGCGCTGAAGTAAATCCCGGAGATATTGCTTTTATTGCTGAGGGGCCGGTACGTAGCCTCCTCGTAGCAGAACGCACTATGCTCAATATCATGCAGCGGATGAGTGGTGTGGCCACTATGACAAGAAAATATCAAGACCGCCTGAAGGGCCTTCATACAAAGGTGCTTGATACGCGTAAGACCACTCCCGGAATGCGTATGCTTGAAAAAGAAGCTGTCAGGATCGGTGGTGGTAAAAATCATCGCATCGGTCTTTTCGACATGATCCTGATAAAAGATAATCATGAAGATTTTGCAGGAGGAATTGAGCAAGCCGTAAAGCGAGCCAAGCAATACTGCAAGGAGCATGGCAAAGAAGACCTTAAGATTGAAGTCGAATGCCGCTCTCTTGATGATATCCGCAAAGTGCTTGAGATTGGCGGAGTGGATAGGATAATGTTCGATAATTTCACTCCTGAGCTTACACGAGAAGCCGTTGCCCTTGTAGATGGCAAGGTCGAGACCGAATCTTCCGGTGGCATCACATTTGATACTCTTCGCGACTATGGAGAGACTGGTGTCGACTTTATTTCCGTAGGTGCCCTCACTCACAGTGTCAAAGGTCTCGATATGTCGTTCAAGGCTTTCTGATCAGACACTATGGCTGATAAGGCAATTGTTGAAAAGAAGGCAGAGGCTCTTGAGTGGGGTAAGCAGGCAGAGAAAATCGTTTGTGAATATCTCATAACAAAAGGGTATACTATCCGCGAAAGAAATTGGCGTCCGAAATCTTCAAGAAGTGAGATTGATCTCATCGCCCAAAAAGAGGATACAATTATTTTCATTGAAGTTAAGGCTCGTTCAGATAAGGATATTGATCCGACATCGGCTATGACTTCCGACAAGATTAAGAATATAGTCAGAGGTGCAAATACTTATCTCGAAAGTCTGGATTTGACATATTTTTATCGCTTCGATGTCGCATCCGTAAGTGGCAACATCGATTCTTACAGCCTCGATTATCTTGAAGATGCCTTTCTCCCTCCTCTGAAATCAAGATGAATTTGTATGAGCAAACATGTTTCTCCATTCAAATTTAAGCAATTTTCAGTCACTCATCATCGAAGCTCAATGAAAGTTGGGGTTGATGGAGTCTTAATAGGTAGTTGGACCGACGTTGACCGTGCGAAGTCTATCCTTGATGTAGGCACAGGCTGCGGTTTGATCTCTCTTATGATGGCTCAACGCAATCCGAATGCAAAAATCATTGGAATCGACATAGACGAAAGCTCAGTTGATGAAGCTTCAGACAACGTAAGAAACTCGCCATGGAATGATCGTATTTCTATCTTTCATGGTGATTTCCCCGGCTCACTTCACCCCGCACATCATCAAGCTTTCGATCTGATAGTTTCGAATCCACCTTTCTTTGACTCGGGTCTGCAGCATATCTCAACTTCACGAGAACGGGCAAGACATCAGGACTCTCTATCGCCGTTATCGCTTCTTAAAGATTCGGTACCCCTTTTGAACCCCGGAGGTTCAATCGCCATGGTCATTCCGGCAGAGTTTACTTCACTTTTGGAGAAAGAGGCTTGCAAATATGGCTATGCATTGAAGAAAAAATGCCTTGTGAGAGGCAATTCAGACGCTTCCTACAAAAGATTGCTCATACAGTGGCAACTTTCAGCAGAAGGGCAACTTTCAGCAGAAGAGAATAAGAAAGAAGAAGCCATCACCGAATTCCTGACTTTAGAAAGCCACCGTGGTGTGCCTACAGAAGAATATAGGAATCTTTGTAAGGAGTTCTATTTGAAATTCTAATAATTAGAGCTTGTCTCTTAAACCAATTGCTCACTTTTTTGTCTTATAAGTAACTACTTAAAATACTAACACAATCGCGCTATGAAATTTAGAAATCTACTCCTTTTGGCATTGGCGCTGGGCACAGTGGCTCCGGCTGCCGTTTTTGCCGACGATTATGTTGACGATATATATTTCAATCCTAAAAAGGATACCCATGTAGGGGCAAAGAAAAAAAATCCCAACTATATTGAGAATTTCAGTGATATTGATGTAGATACCTACAACCTTCGCGGTCAGTACTATACTACTCCAATCGATACCATCGGATCCAAGATCGGATCTGAAGAGGATTTCGTGTATACTCAGCAAATTCAGAAATACTATAATCCTACTATAGTTCTCGACAATTCCCAATTGCTTGCTGACGTTCTTCAGAATTCCTATGGCAACGTGGAAATCGTCTATAATGGGATTACTCCCGCTTTTCTCCCATCTTACCGCTATGGCTGGCCATATTACAGCTATTATGATCCTTGGTATTGGAATGTAGGATTTGGTGGATGGTATGATCCATGGTATTGGGGTCCTTCATGGTCATGGAATTGGGGTCCAAGCTGGGGTTGGGGTCCTTCATGGTCCTGGGGTTGGGGTCCCTCATGGTCTTGGGGTTGGGGTGGTCCCGGTTGGGGTCCCGGCCCGGTTGGTCCGGCTCTCGGTTGGAACAGGCCAAATGCCACATGGAGCCCCGGTGGTAATCGTCCGGTTAATCCCGGTGTAGGATGGGCCGGCAACAATCGTCCTGGCAATTCACGTCCGGCTTCTACAAGCAGACCGAGCAACTCCCATTCCGGTTCACAATGGGGCATTAGCGGTCCTAACTACAGTGGAGGAAACAATTCTTCTTCACAAAATAGAGGATATGTCATCGGTAACAATGGCAACCGCTATCGTCAAAGTGGAAACACCAACACTGGCAATCGCGTAAATTCAGGAACTACTAACACTAATTCCAACCGCAATTATAACACTAATTCCACTAACTCCAATAGGAACAATAATAGTTATAATAGCAATAGAAATTCCAACTACACAAGAAATTCCGGCAGCTACAATACCGGCAGATCAAGTGGCAATGGATCATTCGGCTCAGGAAGTTTTGGAGGCAGCCGTAGCTCCGGTGGTGGCTCAAGCAGAGGTGGCCGCAGATAATCTCATAATCTTTAAAATTAATTTGACATGAAAAAGATTTATTTATATGCGGCTTCTTTAGCTGTGCCATTCATGGCTGATGCGCAAAGCGCAATCGACGGTTTCCGTTTCTCCCAGCCTGATATGAAAGGAACTGCCAGATATATGAGCATGGGTGGTGCTTTCGGTGCCCTTGGTGGCGACTTGACTTCATTTACAGTCAATCCTGCCGGCATCGGAGTATATCGTCGTAATGAAATAGGTATCTCTGTAGATCTCGATATGCAATCTGCATCCTCCACTTCTCAGGGATTAAAAACTAATCAATACGAAACAAAATTCCTTCTTAACAATGTGGGTGGAGTAGCAAGCTGGAATCTTGGCAATTCCACAATTCCAAACATCAACGTTGGTTTCACATATAACCGTGGAGCCTCATTCAACTCACATTACAAAGGAATTATCCCGAATCTTTCAAATTCCCTGACGAATTATATTGCCGGAGTCACCAACAATGCAGGTGTTTTAGAGGATGATGTAGTAACTCGGTTTAATAATAATAATGTCATGACATTTGATCCTTATAATCCCGGAGACTCAAATCATCCGGCACCATGGATCTCGATTCTTGGATATGACAGCTACTTCATTACTCCAACCGGAGATGTTGACCGTCCTGATTGGATCGGACAATGGGGATATAACACTTCCGGAGCAGGAGCTTTTGATGTAATTACTACCGGTGGAGTAAACGAATATAACTTTGCTATCGGTGGAAATATTGCCAACAAAGTGTTCTGGGGTGTAGACTTTGGTGTGGTCGATATGAAGTATAATATGACTGCTGCTTGGGGAGAAAATCTGCAGAATGCTGTAGTTGATAGTCCTGACGGTATGCCTACTACGAGCGCAAACTGGCGCCTTACCAACTACTATAACGCAAGTGGATCCGGATTTAACGTAAAAGTCGGTTTGATCTATCGCCCGATTCAAGAGCTTCGTCTCGGACTTTCTTTCGCTTCCCCTACTTGGTATTCCATAAACGAAAGTTATGTGGCTCAGACAAATTTCAGTTATCCCGGAATTGATGTTCCCAATCCTAACGACCCGGATGATATAGGAATGAATAGCACAAATGGAGGTCAATGGGGCACAAACAGCTATAATTTCCGAACTCCTTGGAAACTCACTTTCAGCGCAGCCGGCGTAATTGGTAGGAATCTTATCATAAGTGCCGACTATGAATGGCAGAGATACAACAAGATGCGTTTCTATGATGGAGGTGGCAACAACTATTATGACTATGGCTACGGCGATGATTTTTGGGATTACGGTTTCCCATATTATGGCTCTTCTCCAATGAAAGCTGCCCCTGCAAAGGCTCCTTCGCCCAATCTCTTGAACACTGATTATTGGTGGGCTCAGAATTCCGAGATTGAAGAGTACTATCAGTCTACTTCCACTCTCCGTTTGGGTGCCGAATATAGAATCACCCCGCGTTTCAGTGTGCGTGCAGGATATTCATACGTTTCTTCGCCTGTCAGGAAAGAGGCTAAAGATGGTTCAATGCTAATTATGACTTCCGGCACTATGCCCAACTATAAGATGGATAATTCCACCAACTATATCACTTGTGGACTCGGTTATAACTTCAATAACTTCTACATTGACGGAGCATTCGTGCATAAGAGGATGACAAGTGAATACCATGCTTATACTTCTGATCCGGCTCATCCTGAGATTCCGAGTCCGACATCAAAGTTGAGTCTCAGCAACAATCAGATAATCCTCTCGGCAGGCGTTCGTTTCTGATAAATAATATTTATTTTAATATAAAAAAGACCACTTTCGTGGTCTTTTTTTTCATTTATATTGAACCGTTGAGCATAGGATTGCGTTTTATGAATAAAATTATAAACACACATTAATCTTTTTTACTATGAAAAAATTATTCCTTACTTTAATTGGCATTGTTGCCGCATGTTCTTCAGCATTCGCTCTGAATCCATTCGTAGAGTTCCAGCCCGTTATTGCCGGTGGCAATACCTGTCGTTTCAATGTGCAGGGTGGTATCCATGAGATGATGACCCGTAATATCGGTCTTGGTGCCGGTGTAGGTGTCACTGAGCAGTGGAACTTCGAAAATGGTCCGCTAATCCCTATCTTCGTAAGAGGTGACATCAGTGGCAAGATGGGTGGTTTTAAGCCTTTCTTCTCTCTTGATCTCGGCTACGCCATCAATACCCAGAATACTGATTGGGGTGCAGTAGTAGTCAACCCTATGGTAGGTCTTAACTTCGGAAAGGTATACGCAGGTATCGGTTATCAGGCCCTATGTTGGACTCAAAAACACGCAAACGCAGCCAACTGCTTCAACCTCAAAATAGGCTACAACTTCTA
>CAYNPB010000034.1:0-19478 GCA_964399005.1 uncultured Sangeribacter sp. | reverse complement strand
CGCCGTCAAGGTCAGCATACATTGCATCGCCGATTCCCATGATTGAGGTGTCGACTCCGAGAGATTGTCCGTCAGCGGCATCCACCATCGCCTTATATGCGTCGAGCTCCTGCTGATTTTCGATAAGTTTCACAAACTCCATGCCGAACATTGAGTTGAGCTGATATCCTTCTCGCTGCTTTGTAATAGCATTCTGGCTATAGCTTGAAGCATTTGGCATTGAGATGAGTTTGTTCTTAGCATCAGAGATATTAAGACCTACATTGTAGTATACTTCTCCTATGCGGTCGCGCCAATTCAACTGAATTTCCCATCCATGCACTTTGAGTGTGCCACTGTTGGTCTTAGGCGCGCTTGCTCCGAATACGCTCGGATAAGTCACACCTACGAGCATATTGTCGTTGGTCTTCCAGAAATATTCTGCACTTCCGCTCAAGCGACCGTTGAGGAATGCGAAGTCAAGACCGATATTGGTGTTCTTTACAATCTCCCAGGTGCGATCGAGACTGATGACATTGCTCTGCCATAGAGTCTGAAGCGGGGAGGCTGAACCTGTGGGACCGAAAAGGCCTGCTCCTGTAGTGTTTGAGCCATTCACGCTCGTAGCGATATTTCCAACGAAGTCGTATCTGCCGATACCCTCCTGATTACCTGTCTCGCCATAAGAAGCACGGATCTTAAGGTCGGTGAGCCAAGTCACGTCGCGAAGGAATTTCTCATCGCTTATGCGCCAACCACCGGACACTCCGAAGAATCCTTTCCATTTCTTGCCACGCACGAATTTAGATGAGCCGTCATAGCGTCCGAGGAGCTCGATAAGGTAACGCCCCTGATAGTCATAGTTGATACGTCCGAAATATGATGCAAGGGCCGTGGTCCACTTATCATCTTTGAATTCTACCTTTGATGTCTCCGGATTGTAGGAGGAAGAGAGAGATTCCAGGAAGCCATCTGCAAGATTCAGAAGCTTTACATCAGATTCTTCCTTGCTCTCACGCTCATAGCTGGCACCCAACATTGCAGTGATATTATGATCATGGTTCGGACCAAAATCAACCATATAATTGAGATAACCCTGATAGATCTGATAGAGAGCCGAAGCGTTGAAACGATCGAAGCGGTTGTCGGTCGGACGCACCATAGTCTCAATCTTCTCATTGTCCCAATTATACATATAGTTTTTGAGCATTGTCTCCTTGTTAGTCCAATCCTTGACAGTGTAACCGACAGTACCAATAAGGTCAAGTCCTTTAATTATGTGGAATGTCGGACGAACGTTGATCACTGTCTCGTTGTAGATCTGACGCTTGCTGCCACCCAATTTTGCTACTGCCACGTCGGAATAGTTGTTGAGCCATCCGAAAGCGTGCTGCCCATCGGAAGTGAATATCGGAGAACCCGGAGGGTTACCGTTGACACCTGAAGGATTATTAAGAGGATATGTATTGTCTCTGCGGGCAAATGAGATCGTAGTGGCAAGGTCAAACCATTTGGCAATCTTGAAGTCATTGTTGGAACGCGCTGTATAGCGGTGAGACTTTTCCTTAATGCCGAACTGAAGCGGGGAGCCATCATACATATAGCCGAGGCTGACATTATATTTCGCCACATCGCTGCCGCCACTTACGCTCAGAGAATGGGATTGTGCAAAAGCATTTCCGAATGTATCGCTATATTGATCGGAATCAATAAAACCTATATCGCTGATTGCATCTGCATTACCTCCAAGCGCTGCATAGCTCTGCACTGTGCCCATATACTGAGGGTCTCTTGTCTTCATTGCGTAGACTGCAGCATAGGGGAATGCTCCGATGGGGGTGAACGTATTCAGAGTGCCGCTGGATATTCCTTCGTTATATAGCACCTCTTCGATGCAAGTGGCCCACTGCTGAAGATTCATCCATTGCACTTGAGGGTCGGATACCTTCCATGTGACATTGCCACTATAGGATACTGTCGGTTTCTTGCCGGTCTTACTGCCACGCTTTGTAGTGACGAGGACTACACCGCCGGCCGCGCGAGCACCATAGATAGATGCGGAGGCATCCTTAAGCACTGAGATATTTTCGATATCATCCGGGTTAATGTCTGCAAGGCCGCCCGGCACTCCATCTACAATCACAAGGGCACTTGTATTATTGATAGAAGCCTCGCCACGGATCTTGAAATTCCAATCCTCACGACCGGGGGCTGAAGAGCCACGTGTGACGAGCATACCCGGAATCTGACCTTGAAGGTCGGCCAATGGGTTGGTGGCAGTGGCTTTGTCTGCAAAAACCTTATCATCTACCGAGGAAACAGCACCGGTAAGCGATCCTTTTTTCTGGACGCCGTAACCTACTACTACGAGCTCGTCGAGGGTGGCATTGTCTTCTTCAAGCACAATCTTAAGCTCAGGAGCTGCCGCAACTTCTTTAGTCTTGAAGCCGACATATGAGACCACGATGGTCTTTCCCTCTACATTGTTAAGCTTAAAGTTGCCATCTATATCAGTCGCAGTGCCGTTGGATGTTCCTTTTACCATAACGGTTGCTCCGATCAATGGTTCGCCGGTGTTATCGACCACCGTTCCGGTGACAGTTGCTATAGGAGCAACTGCGGGAGCCGGGCTTGCCATGATAGTGGGCGATACAAATCCGGGAAGCATACCTCCAAGAATTGACAATGCCACGCAAGCTGCAACTCTACGCCGATTGATTGATAGATTCATAATTTAAGGTAGTATTTAGTTGTTATTATTTTTCGTATAGGTTAGTTCTATGCAAATTTAAGAACTAATTTTGAAATAAAGTCGTTCAAGCGATAGAAAATACTCAATTCAGTAGGGAATTATTTGCATTTTTTATTTATACCCTCCCTATCAGATAGCGGCACTGAAGCACTGACGCATCTGGCGGATTCCAATATAGAAGTGATTTTCAGCTGTGCGAGGAGAGATATTAAGTGATTCGGCAATTTCTTTGGTATTCTTTCCCTGATGAATGCGCATAATATATATAAGTTTGCGCTGACGGGGCATAGCGTCGAGCTGCTTCTTCTCGAGGCGCTGCATATCACGGCCCATGATAGCATTTTCAGTCTCATTAGTGACACCTGTCTGAGATACTGTCAGCTGTGAATGTACAGATGTCTTCACATACTGATGGCGCAGATAGTCATTGATCACATGCGATGCAATTGCGAATGCAAGGTTGCCGGCTGTCTCGGCTACGATTTCACCTTTATATTCCAACAGACGCAATACGACATCCTGCATAAGATCGTCGGCATCATCTTCATTGTTGATGCGGGAACGGATGTAGCGGTGTAGCTTTTCGCTGTGCTTATAGAAGAGCTCTATAGCTTCATGATTTGATTGTTTTGAAGTTGCCATATCGTTTAGATTTTATCGCTTGAGCGAGGTTAACGATGGCAAAATTACAGCAATCCAACTGCTATCCAAAATTTTTTAAGAGCTCTTTCATGTCAGAAAATTTTATGACATATTTCAATTATAATGCATTTTATATTAGGACTTTAATTTTTTGAGACTGCAATCTAACCCAATTATTTGATACTTGACGCGAGTCTCAATTCGCGTCTGATACGTTTTTGAGATACTCTCCGGGTGAAATTCCTTCGATATTTTTGAAGTGGCGGAAGAAAGAAGCTCGCGATGAGAAGCCTGCCTTTTCTGCCATAGCGCTTAGGGTCAGATATCGGTTTTTATCATCTTTCACAAGACGCTTGAATTCTTCTACTCGGAATTTATTGACATAGTCGTAGAATGTATGACCCTTATGCTGACTGAAGAATTGACTTAGCTTATGGCTGGAGATTCCCACCATGGCTGCCAGATCGGCTACTTTAAGGTCGGTCTGCAGATACGGCTTTTCTGTCTCCATTATCTCTTCCACCTTGCGTGCTATCTCACGCGCTTCATTTCTTGAAAGAGAATTGGAGGCATATTTTTGCTTTCCTACCTGGTCTTCAACTGCTGCAGGCGGCTGAGAATTGCTGACATCTGAAGATTCTTGAACTTCTTCTGACTTCGTGCGGTTTTTCCTTGCGATAAAATACCATAAAACTGCAGGGATTATGACAAGTGCCAACACAAGACCTACCAGGACAAACCACCACATAGGATATGGCAAACGTATGTCTACGACTGTCATATCGGCATCTCCTTCCGAGTCATTGGCCGATTTCACTTTCAACCGGTGCTTGCCGGGCGAGAGTTCATATAATGTCAGTGAAAGATCTCCACTGAAGAGCTTCCAATCCTCTCCGTCAAGACTATATACATAGGCTTCAGGCTCTTCCTGTGCATATGAAAAGGTGGAGAAATCTATTCTTACAGTATTAGCAGACTTATCGAGATTGATGTGGAATCTGCCATCTTTGCTATCTCTCAGAGGGACAATGTCAGAAAGATGGCCATTGACTTCAAGTATTGTCGGCACCGGGGCACGCTGAGCTTCTATCGACTTGTCAATATCAGATTCAGTCATCCTTAGCAGACCGGCTGAATTTCCAAACCAAATGTGACCTTCTGAATCTGAAACCGGTTGACCCTGAAGGAAAGAGGGAGACGGAAGGCCGGAGGCGAGTCCGAATCTCACCACATGGCCATGGGTATCTACTCTAAAGATACCCCGATTAGACGAAATCCAAATATTACCCGAATGATCCTCAACCACCCCTTTGGCATCCACTTCATCTATCAGAGGATGTGATATTGTCTTCTGATCAGATAAATCCCTATTAGCTGAAATCACCATCCCGTTCTCGGGAACGAAGTACAGCCGATTGCTGCGATCTTCATATACAGTGCGGAATCGTGTGTTGCGGGGGAAAGAGGATGGGAACAAATCAGTACGCAACTTATCCTGACGAGAATCGTAGACACAAAGTCCGGATTCGGTGCATATCCATCCTTTCCCTTCAGAATCAAAGAAAATTCCATAGACATTCCCTTCAGGAAGCCCGCTATTGGAGGAAGTATATCTTACAGTGGGGCCATTTTTGGTGAGTTTGAAAAGACCATAATTAGTGCCTACCCATAAATTCCCAACTTTGTCTGCCGCCAAAGAGAATATATGGCCCGATCTGAATACCGAATGCGGGCCATCAAAGGGAAGTGCACTTATTTGCCTGCTTTGAGGGTCAAGAATATGTAGACCTCCACCGTATGTGCCGATATAGGTCTTACCATTATGATCGAGAAGGGAAATCACCATCTCGGAACGCAATGCCGGACTTTTGACACTCCAAGCACTGGAACAATCGTCTTCAAAAACCGTGATACCCTCACGTGTGCCTATGGTGATGCGTCCGTCAGATATGCTGAGAGCCCTTACCGGAACTCCTCTTGTATTGAACACGGCTGGATCATCCACAAGCTCAAAAGGTCCGGTCCATGATGGAGTGTAATCCACCCCATTCTGATAGTATCCAACCCACAGATGATCGCCGCCATCGGTGTAAAGGGCGTAGACTTGATTGCTCGAAGGACTTACAGGATCTGTAGAGACATGCTTCGCATTCCCAATGATTCGCTCAGTAGCGACATCGATCTTTGTCACCCCTCCCCCATCGGTGCCTACATAAAGAATGCCACCTTCTTGATTTAGCTTCATGGAGGTGACAACATTACCCTTGGAAAAATCAAAAGCCTCATTGACTTTCCCATCAGAAAGGCTGATACGCCATATTCCATTGCCGGAAGTGCCGAGGTATATGTACTTATCGGTGGCTGCAATAGAAGTGCCGTTGAGTGTCTCTATCATAGCGTGATCACTGATAGGACTTACCGACATATCATCAAGCCGCAAGAGAAAAACTCCCCCTTTTGTAAGAAGGTAGGCCCCATTCTCTCCCACTGAAACATCTACAACCTTATTGGAAAGATCAAGCACATCGCGTCCTACCATGATCTTGCGTGGTTTTCCATCATTTGTAAACAGCAAGACTCCCTCGTCGCCACCGACAAGGGAAACAGTGTCGTTTACTCGAATTGCGCAGGTTGCAGGGAAAATTGCTCCATCAAGGAGTTTGGTGATAACGTGCCGATTGCTTTTTGTATCTATTCTGAACATCCCGGCCGAAGTGGCTGCAATCAGGCCCTTTCCATATACAGGGGCCAAGGCTTTGACTACAACATCATTCTCCTTAGAATCAGGAAAGTCTATCTTGACACTATGCTCGCCATCGAATCTTATGAGACCACGGTCGGTGGCAAACCATATGAAACCATCGCCCGTGCGGGTTATGTCGTAGGTGGTGTAGCCATCGGAATCAAGGCCATATACATGTGGGACACGCTGATACAAGCGGCCCTCGGAATATGCCGATAATGCTGTCAGCAACACCGACAGCATTATTGACAAGATATGCTTAGTATTGGCAACTCTAGCCATAAGTGGGAGTTTTATTTCATCCGTTCTTTGATTATAGGTATAGATCGTATTACTTTAACGGAGGAATTGTAGTTAATATTGCAGAGTTCGGATGATTATTGTCAAGATTATTCAGACGATTGAGAGCTTCGATATAATAATAGTCGGCATATATGATGGAATAGTCGATCTCGCTTCCTGCCGGACGATGGCCGGTGGAGTGCAAAAGGAAAGAATTATTTTTCTCTCTTGACTGATATTTCTCGCTGCTCAAAGAAGAAAGCATGGAAAGGGCCTCATCCTTGTAGAAGTTGCTTTTTTCTCCCTCCACGTAGCCACTCAGTTCGATAAGTGCGGATGCCACTACGCAAGCAGCGGAGGCATCGCGAGTCGTCTCAGGAATATCAGGGTCATTAAAATCCCAATACGGAATCTTGTCTTCAGGAAGACGATCGAGATATACATCTGTCACTTTCTGTGCAAAATCGAGAAATTTTGGATCTTTCGTTTCCCGATAGACCATTGTATATCCATAAATAGCCCAGGCCTGTCCTCTTGCCCACATTGAGTCGTCGGCATATCCCTGATGAGTGCAACCCTTGATAAACTCCCCTGTCTCCGGATCATATATTGCCACATGGTAGGAAGTATAGTCCGGACGGAAATGATGCTCCATCGTGGTCTCGGCATGTTTCACGGCAATATCGTGGAGATATGGGTTTCCTCCATTGTTGGCAGCCCAAAAGAGCATCTCGAGATTAATCATGTTGTCCATTATGGTGTTGTGGCCTCCAAGTTGCTCAACGTTGCGAGGCCATGACAGGATAGTGCCTGCCACCGGATTAAAAAGAGTGGCAAGAGAATCCGCCGCCGCGAGAATCACTTCCTTATAGTCTTCCTTTCCGGTAAGTCTGTATCCGTTGCCATAACTGCAATTAATTAGAAATCCGAGATCATGATCGAAAACGGGCGCATCTACTACAGCTTTAAGTGATCGGGTGAATCTATCAGCTTCTGAAAGCACTGTGGTGTCGCCGGTGGCTTCATAGTCATACCACAGCACGCCGGGCCAAAATCCACTGCACCATTCTTCTGCACACGTAGGGCGACATTCCCATGACCGCGATTGAGGAGCCACATTGCGTGGCATCATGGTGTGGTCGATCTCTCCATGTCCAGATTCCTTCAATTCGGCAAGCGTAGAGAGAACATGATTATGGCAATATTCGAGCTGTGACGTAGTGTTGAGATTAGGGATACCGTTATGGGATCCGCAAGAGCCCATAAGCGCAGCAACCGCTGCCAGGCACGTCATTGTCTTTATAGGATTCATTTGTATCTCTTGTATTTTTTTATTTCTTTCTTGTCAATTGGTGTCAAGCGCACTGCAGCCCCTCCTTTTGGCTGAAGATCAAGCTTCAACACAGTGGTAGGTGTCACCGCATAACTTTCACATCTCACTTTCGTGGCAGTATCTACATCGGAATCATCCGTATAGACTTTTGCGAGCCATGTAGATCCGGCAGGGAGGAAGTCGAGAGGAATCTTTTCGGTGCGTCCTTCGTTGTTGGTCATAGCCGCTACATACCAAGAGTCCCCTTTTCTTCTTGCCATCACTATATCTTGTCCCGGATAGCCTGATAGAACTTTAGTGTCGTCGAATGTAGTCTCCAAGTTCTCAAACCAATCTATTTCCGGCTCGCCGTGGTAGCGGTCGGGGGTGTCATACCACAATATCGTCTGCAATGGACTGTAGAACACCAGCGATGCCGCCAACTGATGGGCATGTGTATTCTTAAGGCGAGGGTCAAAATAGCAGATGGTATAGTCTGCAGCCCCGTTGAGCATTCTGGTGAATGGAAGCGTCACATTGTGGGTTGCATCGGGCCACTCCTCATTGCCGTGGATTCCCTCCTGGGTGAGGAGATTGGGATATGTCCGAGAGAATCCGGAAGGACGATATTCGTCATGGATATTCATCATCAATCCATTGTCTGCCGCCTTGCGTACCATGTCGTGAAGCCAAATTGCCCAACGATGGGAGGCATATTGCACGAAGCCTGACTTGACTCCCACTATTCCCCACTCTTTCAGCAACGGAAACAGCTCATCCATTTGCTTCATGAGGGCATGCTGGTTGACATAGAGCCATATACCGACTCCTTTCTCTTTGCCATATTCCACCACGCGCTGCATGTCGAGCTGGTCGATTACTTTTGTGGCATCGCCATCATGGCTCGTACATGGCACATACCATAGCCAGTCGAAAAGCATATAGGGTATATTATGCTCCGCGCAAAAGTCTATGTTCTTCAGTCCTGCTTCAGTGGTGAGCTTTGTGCAGCGCATGATTTTACCCGGAACAACCCAGGAGAAATCACCTTCGGCAGGAGGATTAAGATTATTTACAATATCATTGTTTTCGAGCAACTGTGTCGGAGAGTCTGCTGTCATGATTATTTTCCACGGCGTTGCGTAATATGTCACGATGTCGACCGGAGAATACATCACCGACTCAAGAGTACCCTGATGACCATCACGATGGCGCAGCTTGGTGAGGCACCAATCATCATTGTCTGCATCCAAAATAGCCACCCATTGTCCGCCGGGTAGTTCCATTGTAAGAGCCCGCTCTGCAGGTATGGAAATGCTATCTATCGGCTGATATGCGAATGGAGCCTGCGCCCACTCCTCACTCCAAGCCATTGTGCCTTCAGGAAGAGTGTAATCGGTGAGATCATCCACTACTTTATGGAAAATGGCTGCAGGATGCTCCGGAAAAAAATAGCGAAATGCAATTCCCTCGTCGTAAGCTCTCACTTGCACGTCAAGACGATAGTTGCTCTTGTCTTTGCGCGACATATGGAGAGTGGCCTGATTGTAGTGGTCGCGAACCCGTGATCGCTCTCCATAGAGCGGAGTCCAGACGGCATCTACTGAGGATCCGAGGCTTACGCTGTCGACTGTCAGAAGATCCATCCACGAGTCAGGCTGCACGAGATCTCTTTTTCCAAGCGCCATCTCCCATGTTCGGTTGTCGATCTCAAGACCTGCTCGCGAGGGAAGGATGACTTCTTTACCATCTACCTTGATGCTATAAGTCAGCTCCTTTCCCGGCTTCTCGAATTTCACCTCCCGGCGTCCGTCGGGTGAATTGAGAGTCAGAACGGTAGGTGAGGTAAATGCATACATTGTCCCTCCCAGTCCACATAATATTGCCGTTACGATTGCTCGCATATCCTTTAGTTGTTCCTGTTTGAAGAATTCTGTTTTATTGTATATTCGTAAGTAATCTGCTTTTCACTCAATCACCATGTCATTTTTGTTTCCAATAGACTCCATATCTCTCCCGGTGAATGTCGTAAAGAGGTTCTATCAGGAGGCCTTCAGCATTGGTAAAGGTCAGTGGGCCAATCTTTTTAAGGGCATTTAGATCAATTTCATCGGGGAGTCCTTCCGGGATGTTGTAATTATATGTATAATAGTCGTTGTAGAGTGTCGGATCGCTGTCGGGAGCAGGAGATTGCATCCCTTCCGTGCCAAGACGTGCAGCCATGACAATCGGACCATATACCAATGCTCCAAGTCCGGAGCCATCCGGAGCCGTCTCAAACTTAAGATCCATATCGAATTCCACCTCAACCCTATCTCCATTCTTCCAAGTGCGGTCTAACACTGCATACCCGGAATTATTGCAAGAGGCATTGACTTTCTTACCGTTGACTTTCACTGTCATGCCATTGGTCCATATCGGTTTGCGGATAGCGATACTGCTTTTGACCGGTTTTTTCACCTCTATGTTAAGCTTTGTAGATGGAGTGGCGGGAAAGTCGGTGGTCTGTGTGACGATCATTCCTTTATCTGCCCAATCAAGCTTAGAGGGGATGAATAGATTGACGAGAAGTCCCTGCGGAGTCTTGTTATATATCTGCTCCCCATATTTGGAATGATTTTCAAATCCGCTTCCTACGCAACACCAGAAAGAATTCTCAGGAGTTGAGTATACACGGTGCGTGCCTGTGGCAAGCGGAAGGAAATAGGCCACCATTCCAGTCGCCGGATCCTGCTGAC
This sequence comes from uncultured Sangeribacter sp., assembly GCA_964399005.1. Classification (GTDB taxonomy): domain Bacteria; phylum Bacteroidota; class Bacteroidia; order Bacteroidales; family Muribaculaceae; genus Lepagella. The sequence goes on along the minus strand of CAYNPB010000034.1, from coordinate 9,030 downwards.
CGAGGATGTGATTGTATAGCGCACGCTCATAATAATCCATGATGCGGGCATCGGGATCATTGCAGAAGAGATGGCGCGAGAGCTTCAGCATATTGTAAGAGCAACAAGTCTCACCTGTATAGCCGGAGATATGCTTTGAGAAGTCTTCAGGCTTGAAATAATGCTCTTTGTCGCTTGAGCAGCCTGGTGCAAAGGTATGGTGAGCGAGCATCTCTTCCCAAAAGAATTGACTTAACTGCAGAGACTCTTTATCGCCCGTGAGTTCATAACGTCGCATCTCTCCAAGCACTTTTGGAATAAAGGTATTGGTGTGCTTGGTGCCCAAATCGGCATTGTGGGCTTTGAGCGGATCAATGACGTCAGGATGATAGAAAAATTCTGCAACACTCAGGAATTCAGGGTCGGAGGTGATTGAATATAGATTATAGAACGACTCATTGATGCCTCCAAATTCATTTCGAAGCATTTTAAGACGTGTCGGCTCATCTATATCCTTGAGTTTGGCAAAAGCCCATTTTCCCATGTCGGTAGCTACCGAGAGTGCCTCTTCATTGTCGGCATAGACATATTGGTCGATAAGTCCCGACATTATCTTATGAAGGGTATACCATGGTGCCCACACGGATGTGGCGCGAATATTTCTATTGATAAGTTCCTCGGGAAATGCACTTATATATCCATTTCCATGAGCTTCCTGAACTGTCCGAAGCCCTTTTACTATGCTGTCTCCCTTTGCCTTCATCAGAGGATCTCCGGTGGCAGCATACATCAATGCGAGTGCCGACATAACGTGCCCTGTGGTATGGCCTCGAAGCTCACAGTCAAGTGATTCCCAACCACCCAGCTTCTTCACCGTCATGTATCCTCCTTCACGTCCGGCGGGTACTCCTGCTGTAGTGCGGAATGAATGAAGCAAACGGTCGGTGCTCAGAGAAGCCAGCCAAGCGGAGTCCCTACGGAGATTATCATGGAAACGGCTTTCGAGCAGTTTGATATCCTTGAGATTGAAACTCTCAGCTTTCACTTCTCCCTTCATAGGAAGCTTAATCTTCTCAGGAGCAATCCCGGGATATATCGACTGGGCATTAACACTTATTCCACACACTAAAATTGATAGTATTGCCAATACACTTACATATCTAAACATAGGATCAGATTTTTCATTTAAACACTACATCTTCCACATGCTCCCCGATAAAGATGCGCGCGAAATCGCCCGTCTTATACCACTTCGGCTTTTCGGGCATATCATCATATACATGCACGCCATTAATCACAAGATTATCGAATGTCACACCCTTTATCTTTCGGCTTTCATCATAGCCAATCATAAGTGAGAGTTCAGAGCGATCCCCATTATAATAGATATCTTTGAAAAGCACATTCTCAATGCAGCTTCCGGGCGCTGCACAATATTTCTTATTCCATGCTATGCGCATGTCAATCAGTTTGCCTCTTCGGAAATTTTCTACTCTGATATTGTCGAATGTAATGTCCTTCACAATATTGTTGTCGCCTGCAACAATAGCAAATACCCCTTGATAGTCAATCTGATTCTCATTCATATCGACTACGTCTATATTCCGGTATACTATGTTGGTTATAGTGTCGGCAGGAGCTTCAACGCCCAATTCAGCTGCACTGCCATGAAGCCCTATCATGAAGGGATGCGCCACGTCTGCCCAAAGCACTGCATCTTCAGTCACTATATTCTTGCATCCTCCATTATATCCTTTCCTGGTGGCATAGATTGTGGTGCAATCATCAGAAGTTCGCGCAAAAATATGCTTGTAGCTTACATTATTGGAAGCAAACACGTTAAAGCCATCGCCCCAGCCGTAAGAACTCATCACCTTTACATTCTCCACCTTGACGCCATCGGAGCCTCCTACGGCACACTGCGTGGTGAAGAGTCCATTTACCTCCACATTACGGCTATTGCTGACCATCACACCTATATTTCTTTGTGGATAGATCATGCCCCTACCGAAGACTTTTACGTTTTCAGCATTGTCTATCACTACATTGCCGTCAAGGACCGCCCCTCCGGCTACATACATCGTCTCTCCGCTTCCAAGTGTAAGTGTGCCGACGCTGTAGTATCCTGGTCCATAGTAATGATATTTCTTGTCTTTCTTAAGCTTCTTGAGTTCCTTGTCCGTAGGTGTATTTTCTTCAAGCGGATTGGCAAAAAGTTGAAGATTTTTGAAAATCTCTCCGTTTACTTCCACTGAAAGATTGCGAGGTGTGTCAAGAGAAAAGGTGATTGCATTTCCGTCAGTAGTCACCGGAATACCATAAGAAAGCGGACGCACCTGGGCTTCTTTCACATCAAGATCGTTGGAGATCACCCGGACATCTACTTCACCATCAAAGTCAAAATACGCCATAGAGACGGTGGCAACGGTATGCTTTACTCCGATAGTCTCGTCTACCTTCACTGCATACACATCCACCGGTATCCATTCTGAGCCGTTTCCCTGCCTTACTTCCACACTAAAAGCCTTATTAAGTTTTGCCTCTGGCGGAGCAGGGTAAGTGACAACAGTGGCATTTGCCGGAGCGATACTCACGCATCCGAACAAGGCCACCAATCCTATTCCTAAAAAAGATTTGATATAATTCATTTTATTATGCATTTTTAGGAATATTCGTATTAGTCTTAACTAATACTCAATAGATGCTAAAAGCATGGGATATGGAAATGGCAATAAAAAAACGCATCCGGAGTCAATAAAACTCCGGATGCGCATTATTTATCTTTATCTATATCTGGAAAATCAGATAGAGATTTTAACGGGCTTCATGCCTTCTACCATAATGATATAGATGCCTTTCGACAATGTGAAGCCTACACTGCCCACAGCAGGAGCTTCTGCATGGATAAGTCGGCCTGCCATGTCGTAGACGTAGACATTGCTCTTACCATCAAGACCATTGACAGTGACAGCATCCCCCATCACTTCAATATCAGGAGTAGCCTGAGCTCCAACTTCCTCTACTGCATCAGGAATTGCTGAGACTTCCTGTTCAATCAGGATGTCGTGAAAATTAATTCCTTTGTCTTTAATAGAAGCTCTGTCCAGACGTACATTGCAAAGATCAGTGCCTTTGTAAGTATGAGTGAACTTAAATGTCTTTTTAGATTTAGACTTGAATTTAAATGTTGCTAAGTCATCACTTGCATTGACAACACCATCGCCATTCACGTCAGTGCCTGTACTGAGTTTGACAGACTGATCACTGCTGTCAGAGTTGCCACAATATACTGTTATTTTCCACGGACCCTGAATTTCATTTACTTGAATGTAGCACTTATCTACGTTACCTTGTTTTCCGATAAATCCGACAGCATTCTTTGAGGCTCCGGCGTCCGAAGAAGAATTATTGGCATATGGGCTAAGATTGCCGAATGCCACAAGACGCCCACCATCAGTTCCGAGCACCATATTGTCGAATTCCAACTCCTTTTTTTCACCCTTCATCATATCAGCCTGATTGCCTGCAATGATAGTTCCCCACTCTGATTCGCCGAATGAAGCGGGAGTGGTGTGGAAGTCGGTATAGAACATTGTGCCGCCTCTTACAGCCTTGAAGTTCCATACTTTTCCTTCTGTCACTCCTGTATTGTTGACAGCATCTACGCGCCAATAATATGTGGTGTTCGGCACGAGCGATTCAGGCTTGTAGGTAGTTTCTGTCAAATCCGTAGCTACTTCCTCCAAATCATCAGTAGAAGTGCCGATATAGACATTGTAGGTCAATGTGCCGAAATATTCCTTAGTTGCATTCTTCCATTTCAGAACTACGTCAAGCACCTTCTGATCACTACCTACTGCCGGAGCTACTATTGTAGACTGATCGGGATAGAAAGGCTCGGAAGTCATAGTCTGAAGAGCCGGAGACTCTACAGATCGCATATCGTCCTCACCAATAGCGTAGACACGGAAATAATACATCTTATTTTCCTCCAGACCTTCTACCTTATAGGAAGTCTCAGTACCCGCTGTGCGTCCTGCTTCTGAATATTTCTTTCCATCTGTAGAAACTTCCACCACAAAACCGGTAGCCTTGTCTGCATTGTCGGTCCATTCAAGTGAGATTGCATTTTTCTCATTCTTGACAGACTTGAGACCGGTAGGATTCTTCATATAAGGATATGGAGCATCAATTGTGAACACATAGTTCTCAATGTTAGCATATCCGTTAGCAGCAATGGCCGCAGCGTCTTTTGCATTTTTAGGATCAAGTCCGTTTGCGATCTCCCATTCATCTGGAATGCCATCGCCGTCAGAGTCGAGAGGTTTGTAGCCTCCAAACAGTTTGCCTGTACCCTTGTGAGGAAGTGCTTTCTCTGTAGTCACACCACCTGTAGAGCCAAGCTTGCCGTAGGAAGACACTTCATCGATCAGATATTGATCCACTTCATCGCGCACCGGAAGCGATGCACCGCCAAATGCCAGCACGTATTCGAGAGCTTCGGGAGCAGTTGTACGTCCTGCAATCACAGGCACAGCTTTCGGAGCACCGCGGCTTACGAGGTCAGCAGTTGTGCTAACTCTTGCGCCGCCTGATTTGGCATGTTCGTCGTCCGACATCTCATGGCCGTCAAGAACGCCATTCATGTTGGAGTCATACCAGTTGCCATCAGCATAATACCTGAAATTTGAGTTGCCACCTACAAGTGGATATGCAGCCTTTACCCATGGACCGGTGATCCAATAGTTGCCTGAAATCTCTGCCCAGGAGTCGCCGGAGCTGTCGCCACCCATGTTATAGGCAGCCTCTTTTCCCCAGTTGTAGGATACGTTGTTGACAAACTGATTAAGACCCTTCACTTTCGGGTTGCGGGTCGCATTCTCGATATATAGGTTGCGATATAGTGTCACTCCATTGTCAGTCTGGATAAGGCCGCCGCAAGAATGTGGCTGAAGACCCTGGCCGATAATAGAATTCTGTATTGTGATATTCGATGGACCGGAACCCTTGTCGTTGCTGCTGACAGAGAAATTCTCATCCCTACCCCAGAGCACCGACATATGGTCGAATATCATGTCGTGGCCGGAAGCCACACCGGCAGCATCCTTTCCGCTGTCGCCACTGACGCCCATGCGGATTCTGAGATACCGGACGATGATGTTGTTGGCATTGGAAAATGACACACCGTTGCCATATACCTGAATTCCCTCGCCGGGAGCTGTCTGGCCAAGAATGGTGAGGTTGCTGCTGAATACAAGGCGGCTCTTGATATTGATGACACCCGAAACGTCAAACACGATGATTCTGTTAGGCTTTGAGATAGCATCGCGTAGGGAACCTGTACCACTGTCGTTGAGATTAGTCACGTGGTAGATTTCTCCGCCGCGCCCACCTTTGGCAAAGCGTCCGAATCCTTCGGCGCCCGGGAAAGCAAGCAGTCCGTCTGCTGCGCTTGCGGAAGCCGCTGTCAGCAATAGACTTCCAATACAAGCAAATTTGAGTAATCCTTTCTTCATGATGTTAGTAATTAATATATTTTATATTCAATCGTCAGTTTTAGATTTTTCATACCAAAAACCCGGTGTCAGCATCAGGTCGGCAAATGCCGCAAGGCCCATCTCAGGAGGCACATTCTTCTCCCCTATGGGCAGAAGTGAGTCGCATTCCTTCGCAATCTCTTCGAGTGGGAGATACGAAAAGGAATCGGGATACATCTCCAATTGCTGAGCTATCGTCACGGCAGCCTTTTCATCTCCTAAGAGGGCTCCTCTGAGCAGCATCTCTTCTCCTTTCTTCGAGTCATAAGGAAGTCCGCGCCCCATCAGCATCGCTGTGCCTGCAAGAGAAGCGGCCTTAGCCATACGTTTCTTATCAGGGATACGGGATCCCAACACTTCATCCTGATGACTGAGGATGAGCTCTATATAATTCAAGGCTGCCGCCGGCAGACCTTGGTCGGCTGCTCGTTCATACCACCGGAAAGCCCCTTTGATGTCTTTCTCTACATACTCTCCATGCTGCAGAAGCCAGCCAATATTATTGGCAGCCTTAGCATCACCTTCCCATGCTGAAGAAAGCATCATCTGATAGCCACGTTCACGGTCGTCGGGCAACGAATCGCGCATAAAAAGCTCGTATCCTTCCATAGCGGCATTAGCCACTTCTTCAGGAGAAGCAGCAACAGCCCGCAATGGAGCGAGAAGAGCCCCCAAAGCGCACATTATCGCGAGACGGATCCTCATATCAAAGATTTATCCCCCAAAATTACAAAAAATCGCTCATACCCACAACATCCCACCCCTATTTTTTTCAAAATTTACCAAAGAAAATCCACAAGGATTTTTGTCATATTCTTGGTTAAATAAGATCTATTATTAATTTTGCAACACTTGCCCCCACCCCAAGGCTCATAACAATGCTCAAATGCGGGGATCGTTTTTATTCAAATCCAACCCGACAAATTTTAAGCCTCTTCAGCGAATTTCACTTTTAATTGCACCAGAGCCTATCGCTACCCAAGTTAAATACTCCTCGTCGCAATATTTTAATTGAAAATTTAGGACTAAACTCGCCCTTTTTCGAATTAAAATTGCCAATAATTCGATTTTGTTTTGTTGCGTAGGAAATATTTACTATCTTTGCACCAATAAATAGCATCGATATGATACAAGAGCTGAAAATACGGAATTTCAAGTCGTTTCGTGATGAAGTGGAATTGAGTTTTGAGCCATCGGAAGATGACCGCTATAATAGCACGGTCACTATGCCTGATGGGGTGAAACTGTTGCGTTTTGCCGTTGTACTTGGTGCCAACGCCAGCGGTAAGTCAAATCTGCTTTACGCATTTGAGTTCTTGCGTAAATTTTGGAACTCCCTCCCGTCAACCAATGATGACGGCACTGATGTACAACCATTCTTGTTACGCGGCGATGCCCTGTCTTTTAACACGGAATTTGAATTGAAATTCTATGCGGATGGACTACGTTATTGGTATAAACTCAAGGTAAATCCCGAAAAGGTTTGTCATGAATCGCTCTTTGTCTATCTTTCCAATCGTCCGACGAAGGTGTTTTGTCGCGAGGATGAAGAAGGTGTTTCCAAACTTAATTTCAATCCGGCAGTCGTCAAGCTTTCGCAGGCGGAGGTTGACGTTATGACAATGAACTGCCTACGCAATATGTCGTTACTGGCTACACTGAAAAAGGTAAATGTGTCGGTTGCATATCTTGACAATATGCGCCGATGGATTGATAATCGTATTCTCCCATTGCAGAGTGGCTCTCTTTCTACGCTTTCCAATGATGCAAAAAAGCATATTGCCGGCAGCGAAGATTTTCGTGAATATCTCCTTCAATTCGCAAAGGAAGCAGACTTTAATATTTCTAATATCAAGATACAGAAAATGGCGGCTCTGTTCGGACATAAGGTTGAGAATGCCGACGGAACACAAGATTATATACTCCCGGAAGCTTGCCAGAGTACCGGTACAAGGCGAATGGTGGAACTGGAATCGATGATCTATGAGCAGCTAAATCATCAGGCTTTCCTGTGTATTGATGAGATTGAAGCGTCGATGCACCCCAATCTGATGGAGTGTATCCTCTCTAAATTTGTCAATACACAGGCTAATCAGTCCCAGCTGCTTGTTTCGACGCACTATGACCCAATTCTAAAAGATATTGACGATATTTTCGGCAAAGATTCAGTATGGTTCACAGAAAAAGGAAAGGACGGCAGCTCGCAACTATTTTCTCTCGTTGATTTCAAGGGACTTAACAAACTCTCATCCATCCATCGCGCATATATGAACGGTCGTTTTGGCGCACTTCCTAACGTATTGTAATTATGGCAAGAAAAATCAAAGAGCGTAAGCTAAAAAATCCTGCGATTACAATTATCGGCGAGGGCGCGACCGAGCGGTTCTATTTTACTCATCTTAAACGTCTAAATGGGTACAACTACGTCTGCAAGCCTCGCAACTTTGCTGAGCAGAATATTGACGATATTCAAAGACAAGTTGAACGCGTGCTTGCAGATGATGGTATTGCTGTATGTGTATTTGATGTGGACGTAACACGCATACATCAAGCGGATAAAGCCAAATTTGATGCAATGCGTCAGCGTTATGCCAATAATCCATCAGTCATAATTTGCGAGAGTATGCCATCGATTGAGTTCTGGTTTCTGCTCCACTACCTCAACACAAACCGCTACTTCGCCACCTCCGATGATGTTATTGCCGCTCTACGCCGCTATCTTCCCAACTTCAGTAAGCAACAAGCAAGTCTTTCTAAAGAAAACTGGGTTGCCACACTATTGGCTGACAACAAACTGATAACTGCCATAAATAACGCGACTTCAATAGGCGAAGAAGGCGAATCATACTCCAACCTCCATAAACTTTTCGCACTACTCAACTCCTAAGGCGAAGTTTCTAATTATACATGTATCTAACATTTGAAAAGGGACCCGGATGGTAATTGAAAAATGTACCACGCGTGTACCGTCTACAAAAACAACTGATCCTAACGTCTCCCTGTTGTGTGCCATTTCTCTTTTTGGAGATATTAGCACAAAATAGCAGATATCAGCGGATTGAGTATCATGACCGCCCTCTAAGCCCGGGATATGGGGGAACGAGTGCCTCAGCAGTGATGATATGTCGGGAAATCAGGTACATTTTCGTGGTACATTTTCGTGGTACATCCACGAAATCTGCACCAAAGATAATATGCTAAATTGAAACTAACAAATGCTAACTTTGGATAAGGGCTGGAAAGACGATTTGTGCTAAATCTTTATAAATCTGAAATTTACAAGATTGCTAAATGTTGGCAGTCAGTAGCTTAAGGACACGAAAAAAGGTCACAATTTCTTGCGAAAATCGTGACCTTCCTTGGTGATCCGGTTGGGAGCCGAGCCCAAGACCCACAGCCCAAAAAGAAAAGCAGCTGTTGCGCTATCAATAAAAAAAGCATCCCGATGCAGGATGCTCTTGATTGGTGATCCGGTTGGGATTCGAACCCAAGACCCACAGCTTAGAAGGCTGTT
>CAYNPB010000033.1:0-19557 GCA_964399005.1 uncultured Sangeribacter sp. | reverse complement strand
CGGTTCAGGTCCTATCATCATAGGCCAGGCTGCTGAATTCGACTATGCCGGCACTCAGGCCTGCCTTGCGCTTAAGGAAGAGGGTTATGAAGTGGTGCTGGTCAACTCCAACCCCGCTACCATCATGACTGACACAGGAATTGCCGATAAGGTCTACATGGAGCCACTAAAGCTTGAATATGTAGCAAAAATCATTCGCTTCGAGCGCCCGGATGCCATCGTTCCGGGACTTGGCGGACAGACCGGACTTAACCTCGCAGTGCAGCTTGCCAAGAAGGGGATTCTTGAGGAATGCGGAGTGGAAATACTCGGCACATCATTCAAGAGTATCGAGCAGGCGGAAGACCGCGAACTCTTCAAGGAGCTTTGCCTGAGCCTCGGCGAACCCGTACTCCCTTCCGAGATTGTAAATAGCATAGAAGAGGGTGTGAAAGTAGCTGAAAAAATCGGATACCCTGTTGTGCTACGTCCTGCCTTTACTCTTGGTGGCACAGGCGGCGGTTTTGCCGATAATGAAGAGGAGCTGCGCGAATTGATGCGCAACGCTTTGGCTCTCTCTCCTGTGCATCAGGTGCTTGTAGAGAAATCCATCAAAGGATATAAAGAAATAGAATATGAGGTGATGCGCGACAGCAACGACACTGCTATTACTATCTGTAATATGGAGAATGTCGACCCGGTGGGTGTACATACAGGCGACTCAGTGGTGGTTGCCCCCAGCCAGACCCTCACGAATAAGGAATATCAGTTGCTCCGCGACTCTGCACTCCGACTTATCCGCGCACTCGAGATAGAGGGAGGATGTAATGTGCAGTTCGCTCTCGACCCACTATCCTTCAATTATTATATCATTGAAGTGAATCCTCGCGTATCGCGCAGTTCTGCGTTGGCATCAAAGGCAACAGGCTATCCTATAGCTCGTGTAAGCGCAAAGATAGCAGTCGGCATGACACTCGATGAAATTCAGATAGCCAACACCCCGGCAAGCTTTGAGCCGGCTCTTGATTACGTAGTCACCAAGATTGCACGCTTCCCATTTGATAAATTCAGTGAGGCATCAAATCTCCTCGGCACTCAGATGAAGGCTACAGGAGAGATAATGAGCGTGGGACGCACTTTCGAGGAGTCGCTCCTGAAGGGTATCCGTTCGCTTGAAACCGGTGTCGACCACCTCTATTCAAAGAAATTTGAGGAAATGCCCACTGAGGAAATCCTCAACTACATTAAGGATGGGCGCGACGACCGCCTTTTGGCAATAGCCCAGCTTCTGCGGCGCAAAGTGGCACTTTGGCATATCTATGATAAAACCGGCATCGACCTCTTCTTCCTTGAGAAACTCAACAACATCATCAAGATGGAATGGGAAATTCAAGAAGCTGAGACTCTTGATGCGTCTCTTCTTCGCAAGGCTAAGCGTATGGGTTTCAGCGACCGCTTCATAGCACGCTTGCGCAACTGCACGGAAGCTGACATCTGCAAGATGCGGCAAAATCTGGGAATTATCCCGGTATATAAGATGATCGACACATGCTCAGGAGAGTTCGACTCCTATGTGCCGTATTTTTACTCTACTTATGAAGACGAAAACGAATCTATCGTAAGCGACCGCAAGAAAATTCTCGTGCTCGGAAGCGGACCTATCCGTATCGGGCAGGGTGTGGAGTTCGACTATTCTACCGTTCATGCCATACAGACCATTCGCGAGCAGGGCTACGAGGCTATCATCATCAACAATAACCCCGAGACTGTCTCTACCGACTACAGTATCTCCGATAAACTCTATTTCGAGCCCCTCACTGTAGAAGACGTAATGAATGTAGTCAATCTCGAGAAGCCGGAGGGCGTAGTAGTGACTCTTGGAGGTCAGACTGCCATCAATCTTGCGGCTCCCCTTGCTGAACGCGGTGTTAATATCATCGGCACCGGACTCGAGGCCATCGACCGCGCAGAAGACCGCAAGCATTTCGAACGCATCATGCGCGAGACCGGAATCCCTCAACCGGACGCAGAGGCCGTGACCGACATCGAAAGCGGCGTGAAGGCAGCCGAAAGAATCGGTTATCCGGTGTTGGTGCGTCCAAGCTTTGTGTTGGGAGGTCGCGCAATGCAGATCGTGGGCAACGAGCAGGCTCTACGCCATTATCTGCAGAATGCCGTGGACATCTCCGACAACAGCCCCGTCCTCGTCGACAAATACATCATGGGCAAAGAGCTGGAAGTGGATGCCATATGCGACGGCACCGATGTGCTTATTCCCGGCATCATGGAACACGTGGAAAAGACCGGCATTCACTCAGGCGATTCCATTTCAGTATACCCGACTTTCAGCGTTAGCGATAAAGTGAGGGAGACTATCGTAGACTACACAGTGCGTCTCGGGAAGGCAATCGGCATCATTGGCCTCTACAACATCCAGTTTATTGTAGATAAAGATGACAATGTCTACGTCATAGAAGTGAATCCTCGAAGCTCGCGCACCGTGCCATTCCTTTCAAAATCTACAGGAGTGCCAATGGCAAAAATCGCGTCGAAGGTGATGCTCGGTGAAAGTCTTAGGAGCCAAGGCTACACAGAGACTTTGCATCCCGACCGCAAGAGATGGTTTGTGAAAACCCCGGCTTTCTCATTCTCAAAAATCAAAGGAGTCGACTCATATCTTTCTCCGGAAATGAAATCTACCGGTGAGGCTATCGGCTATGACGACATGCTGACACGCGCACTCTACAAGTCGCTTCAAGCTTCTGGAATGCAAGTGCTCAACTATGGCACCCTGCTTGTGACGGTGTCTGATGCCGATAAGGAAAAGGCTCTCCCGCTGATCAAGCGGTTCTATAATCTTGGTTTCAACGTAGAGGCTACAAGAGGCACGGCCAAATATCTCAAGGACCATGGCATCCGCTGCCGCACGATGGGCAAGTTTAGCGAAGGGAGTTCCGACATAGAGCGTTCGCTTCGTCAGGGACACGTAAGCTACGTCATCAACACCATCGACGTAAACCAGCATAATACTCGACTCGATGGCTATGAGATACGCCGCACCGCCATTGAAAACAATGTGACAATCTTCACTGCGCTGGAGACAGTCAGGGTGCTTCTTGACGTGCTGGAAGAAATCACAATGGGAGTTTCAACCATCGATGCTGAATATGGCCGCAAGGGCAACGGCATGATCTCACGATAATTCAGAATGGAGAATTGAGAATTGTTGGCTGGAAGGATGCTGACACCTCAATTCTGTCTTGATCATTCTCAATTCTTAATTCTCAATTCTCAATTAATACAGTTTTTATTTGGATTTTCGACCTACTTTCGCTAATTTTGGGGAAGATTTGAAAAAGATATGAAATTCGAAATTACAAGCATAACAAAGCTTACGGAATCAGTATTCGAAATGACTCTCCGTGGCGACTGCTCGGCATTTAAGATGCCGGGGCAATTCGTTGAAATCTCCATACCCGGGCTCTACCTACGTCGCCCAATTTCGGTCTGCGACATAGAAGGCAACCGCCTGACATTAGTGATCAAGACCGTAGGAAAAGGCACTGAGGCAATGGCGAAAATGACACCCGGCACCGAACTCGATCTTCTGACCGGTCTGGGCAAGGGATTCGACCCTTCACGTTGCAAAGAGACTGCTCTTCTTGCCGGAGGAGGCGTCGGGGTTCCTCCCCTCTATCTTCTGGCACGCCATCTGATAGCCGACGGCAAGAAAGTGAAGGTAGCATTGGGATTCAATACTGCAGATGAAATATTCTATGCCGAAAAATTCCGCGATCTTGGTGCTGAAGTGGAAGTCTCCACTATCGACGGCAGCGCAGGCGTAAAGGGCTTTGTCACCGATGCAATCCGAAAGCCCGAAATGCAAGGATGGGATTTCTGGTATGCTTGTGGTCCTCTTCCTATGCTTTCAGCACTCGGCCGGGAGCTCGATTGTGAAAATGGCGAGGTCAGCATGGAGGAGCGTATGGGATGTGGTTTTGGTGCCTGCATGGGCTGTACCATAGAGACTCCCTGGGGTCCCAAACGTGTCTGCAAGGATGGTCCGGTGTTTGATGCAAGCCTAATGAAAGATTTCAAGGGAAATGGGACTCCGGCACCTGCTCTTCCACGCGATAGGAAAATAGATGGAGAGCCACAAGTCGCAACCGAATTATGTGGATTCCAACTCAAAAATCCAATCGTGCCCGCAAGCGGCACTTTCGGGTTTGGACAAGAGTTTGCTGAGATCTACGACATCAATGTCCTCGGAGGCATTTCCATTAAAGGCACTACCCTCAATCCACGCTTCGGCAATATTACTCCGCGAATTGCCGAGACCCCTGACGGGATGATCAATAGCGTAGGGCTCCAGAATCCGGGAGCCGAGACTGTCTACAGCCATGAAGTGCCGGAATTGCGAAAGATTTATTCCGGATGCGTCATAGCAAATGTAAGCGGTTTCTCAATAGATGAATACGTTGAAGCCTGCCGTATGGCTGACGCTTGTGAGGGGGTCGATATCATTGAGGTCAACGTAAGTTGCCCAAACGTCCACAACGGAGGCATGGCTTTCGGCACTTCTGCCCAGCAGGCTGCCGAAGTGACACGTGCAGTCAAGGCGGCAGTCAAAAAACCGGTGTTCATCAAGCTTTCCCCCAATGTGACCGACATCGTCTCGATAGCAAAGGCATGTGAAGCCGCCGGCGCAGATGGATTGACTCTCATCAACACACTGCTCGGTATGCGCATCAATATCAACACCGGAAGTCCCGTGATAGCTAACAGAATGGGAGGATTCTCCGGACCGGCTGTGTTCCCGGTAGCCGTCAGGATGGTCTATCAAGTGGCACAAGCCGTAAGCATTCCGGTGATGGGATGCGGGGGCGTGGCAAGTGCTGAAGATGTGGTGGAGATGATGATGGCAGGCGCAAGCGCAGTGCAGGTAGGTTCGGCTAATCTTGTCGATCCCCTGGCTTGCAAGAAGATAGCAGAGGAACTTCCAGAACTTTTGAAGAAACTTAAAATCAATAATATAAAAGACATAATCGGAATATCATGGCGAAAGATGTGATCATTGCGTGCGACTTCCCTTCTATGGAAGCGACACTCGAGTTTCTTGACCGTTTCGGCGATACGAAGCCATACGTAAAGATAGGCATGGAGCTTTTCTATGCTGCCGGTCCGGAAATCATAAAGGAGATTAAGAAAAGAGGACACAAGATATTTCTCGACCTCAAGCTTTGCGACATTCCAAATACTGTGAAGAGCGCAATGTCTGTTCTCTCTCATCTCGATGTAGATATGACTAACCTTCACGCTTTCGGAGGTCACAAGATGATGGAGGCAGCTATAGAAGGTCTCACTCGACCCGACGGCTCTCGCCCTCTCCTTATCGCCGTGACAATGCTTACATCCACCAGCAAGGAACTCATGAATGAAGATATTCTTATTCCGGGCGAGGTAGACGCCGTAGTGGCAAGCTATGCTAAGAATGCACAGATGTCAGGACTCGATGGCGTGGTATGCTCTCCGCGTGAAGCCTCGATCGTCAAGATAGCTTGTGGCGACAAGTTCATCACAGTGACTCCCGGCATACGTTTCGCCGACTCTGCAGCCGACGACCAGGTGCGCGTGATGACTCCGGCTAAAGCCCGTGAGATAGGATCAGACTATATTGTGGTAGGGCGTCCCATCACAAAGGCAGAAGACCCATTGGCTGCCTACAAGCGTTGCTGCGAAGAATTCCTCGGAATTCAAGCCTAATTCCCAATTCTCAATTCTCAATTCTCAATTAGAAACATATGGAAAAGAAAATAGCTAAAGATCTTCTGAGCGTGGGCGCAGTTTTCCTTCGTCCTGAAGAGCTCTTCACATGGGCTTCCGGAATCAAGAGCCCAATGTATTGCGACAACCGTCTTACACTCTCCTATCCTGCAGTGAGAAAAGATATCGAGGAGGGTCTTGCAGAACTCATCACTAAATATTATCCCGAAGCAGAATCTCTTATGGGCACTTCCACTGCCGGCATTGCTCATGCTGCCATCACTGCTTGGCTGCTCAACAAGCCGATGGGATACGTGCGTGGTGGCGCCAAAGACCATGGACGTGGCAACCGCATCGAAGGTAAATGCGAACCGGGAACAAAAGTTGTAGTGGTGGAAGACCTTATCTCTACCGGCGGAAGCTGCATAGAAGTAGTGGAGGCTCTGCGCGAAGAGGGTGCCGATGTGTTGGGCATCGTCTCCATCTTCACTTATGGCATGAAGAAAGCTACCGACCGCCTTGCGGCAGCAAATGTCACCAATCATTCTCTCTCAAACCTCGACACACTCGTTGAGGTTGCAGCTGAGGAAGGATATATCGAACCGGTATGGAAAAACCGAATCCTTAAATTCCGCGACAATCCCAGCGACACATCCTGGATGAACGCATAATACTTCCGGAAGATGAAACATCTGATCGACCCTACCGACCTTACGGTAGAAGAAACCCAGGAAATAATCGACCTTGCTCTCGACATCATTGCCAACAGAGCTAAGTATTCTGAGAAATGTAAGGGTAAAAAACTTGCCACACTTTTCTACGAGCCATCTACAAGAACCCGCCTTAGTTTCACTGCAGCAATGATGGAGCTTGGCGGAAACGTGCTCGGATTTGCAGATGCTGCGAGCAGCTCTGTCAGCAAGGGTGAGACAGTGCGCGACACCGTGCGTGTAGTGGAGAATTTTGCCGATA
Organism: uncultured Sangeribacter sp.; assembly: GCA_964399005.1. GTDB lineage: Bacteria > Bacteroidota > Bacteroidia > Bacteroidales > Muribaculaceae > Lepagella. The sequence goes on along the minus strand of CAYNPB010000033.1, from coordinate 12,843 downwards.
TCATCGCCATGCGCCATCACATTGAGGGTGCTCAGTTGGCAGCAACTGAAGTGAGTCGCGTTCCTATCATCAACGCCGGCGACGGAAGCCATGCGCATCCCACTCAGACACTGACCGACCTGCTGACCATCACTCGTGAACTCGGACGCCTCGACAATCTTACGATCGGCTTCTGCGGCGACCTCCGTTTCGGACGTACCGTGCATAGCCTTATCAAGGCAATGTCTCGTCAGAAAGGAATCAAGATTGTGCTGATTGCTCCCCCTCAGCTTCGTCTCCCTGACTACATCAAGCAGGATGTCTGCGACCGTCTCGGTCTTGAATACAAGGAAGTGGACACTTTGGAAGAAGCAATGCCTGAACTTGACGTGCTTTATATGACTCGCGTGCAGAAGGAGCGTTTCCTCGACGAAGACGAGTATGAAGCTGTGAAGGATTCATTCGTGCTTGACTGCGACAAGATGAAGCTGGCCAAAGAAAAGATGGCCGTGCTCCACCCGCTTCCTCGCGTCAATGAGATTCTTGAGGAAGTGGATGCTGACCCAAGGGCAGCCTACTTCCGTCAGGTAGAAAACGGCAAGTTTGTGCGAATGGCTCTCATCTCCAGCCTCCTTGACTGGAAAGATGACCCGAAACACGACATGCCTAAGGAAGAAGAGGTAGACGTCCCGGATAACCTGCGTTGCGAAAACAAAAAGTGCATCACCCGAAATGAGAAATCGCCTCGCCGGGCTTACAGGGCTTCTGACGGTTCGCTTCGCTGTCGCTACTGCGACCATAAGTTTAAATAAAATATCTGATGTCATTTTGTCAAATTGAAATTTTGACAAAATGACATCACACTTTTTACAGGTAAAAAATAAGATTCAACTATCGTGGAACCACTTAAACATGAATGCGGCATCGCCATGATCCGCCTCCGCAAGCCTATAGGGTATTATAAGGAGAAATACGGAAGCTACGCCTATGCACTCAATAAGCTGTATCTTCTCATGGAAAAGCAGCACAACAGAGGTCAGGAAGGCGCCGGCGTGGGAGTCGTCAACCTAAAGGCAACTCCCGGGCATGAATATGTATGGCGCGAGCGGGAACTCGGAGCGCAGGCCATTCAGGAGATTTTTAACCGAATCGGACGTAAGCTGACGGAAGTGGGACTCGAAAACATGACCCCCCGCCAGGCTGAGACCGAGGCTCCTATGATAGGGGAAATCTACTTGGGGCATCTTCGCTATTCCACTACCGGCAAAAGCGGAATGTCGTATGTTCACCCCTTCCTGAGAAGAAACAACTGGAGAAGCCGCAACCTTCTGATGTGTGGCAACTTCAATATGACCAACGTCGACACTCTCTTTGAATCTGTCGTAAGCCGAGGGCAGCATCCCCGCCTATATAGCGACACCATTATCCTTCTCGAGATGCTTGGATATGCGCTCGACAAGGAAAACCATCGCCTCTATAGGAAGCACCGTGACAATGATCCTGAAAACTTTGTAGACCGGAATCTTGAAGAAATCATTGAAGAGGAACTCGATGTCCGCAATGTGTTGCAAGCTACGGCTCCCGAATGGGATGGAGGATATGTGATATGCGGCGCCACCGGATCTGGCAACGTATTCGTATTTCGTGATCCAAACGGCATTCGCCCCGCATATTACTACATCGACGATGAAATAATAATTGCCACTTCAGAGCGTCCGCAGATTCAGACCGTATTCGGAGTGCCACAGGAGAATATAAAGGAGCTGGAACCCGGAGAAGCGCTTCTGATATCTATCGACGGAACCCCAAGCGTGGAGCGCATTCTACCACAAAAATCAAATTCCAAATGCAGCTTTGAGAGAATATATTTCTCTCGTGGCAGCGACAGCGATATCTATAATGAGCGTAAGGAATTAGGGCGTCTTTTAGTTCCTAAGGTGGTTGAATCTGTGGAGGGGAATATCTCAAATACCGTTTTCTCCTACATTCCCAATACTGCCGAGGTAGCTTTCTACGGACTCGTAGAAGGCCTTGAAGAGTATCTCAACGAATACAAAGCAGAACGCATCCTCTCTCTTCAGAGCGATGGCAATCTCAATCACGAATCTATCCGAAAAGTGATGGAAGCGGAAGTCAGGATAGAGAAAGCAGCCATCAAGGATATCAAGCTTCGCACTTTTATTGCCGAAGGAGACGTACGCAATGATCTTGCTGCACATGTCTACGACATCTCTTACGGATGCCTGCGCCCTGGAGTTGACTCCCTCGTGGTGATCGACGACTCAATCGTGCGTGGCACTACCCTGAAGCAGTCTATCCTCAATATGCTCGCCCGATTGAATCCTAAGAAAATAGTGGTGGTTTCATCATCCCCCCAGGTGCGATATCCCGACTATTATGGCATCGACATGAGCCGCATGGACGAGTTTATAGCATTCAAAGCTGCCGTGAGCCTGCTGAGGGAGCGTGGGATGGAATATGTATTGGCTTCTACATACTCCGAATGCAAAAAAGAAGTGGCAAAAGCGAAAGATGAGCCTCTCACAAATCATGTGAAAAATATTTACTCTCATTTCTCCGACGAGCAGATTTCTCGCAAGATAGCAGAAATGGTGAAACCTGCCGACATGGAAGTGGAAATTGTCTACCAGACTGTAGAAGGACTTCACAAGGCTTGTCCCAATCATCCCGGTGATTGGTATTTCTCCGGTAATTATCCTACACGTGGCGGTATCCGCCGTGTCAACCAGGCATACATTGACTGGTATGAAGGCAACGCATCAAAACGCAACTGATTTGAAAAGTTCCATCGTAGACTCCATATTGTTTACAATCCTGGTGCTGGTGATATTAATGGCATTAGGATTCGCGGTTGCGTTGCATTCCTTCACTGTCATTGTATGGTGGAAGCCAGCGGCTGCATGTGCTATTCTTGCATTGCCTGCCACTCTATGGATTGCAAGATATTTGAGGAGAATCACGAGCTCGGTGGCCAATTATCTTGAATATCCAACCGCATATGTCCTTTCTTTTGCTATCCTTCTGACAGCTTTCTATGCCTCCAACTACTATTTTTCTGATTCCTCTACAGCCTATGAATATAAGGCTCCTGTAGTCAGAAAATATAGCCATTTGCGAAAATATCAGCAAAAAGTTGGGCGTCGCGGATACAAAGAAGTGAAATATTACGTTTATACAATTGAGATCGAAATGATCGACGGAAAGATCAAGAAGCTCGATAAGCCTCTCAAGGAGTACAATAAGATAAAAAAAGGGTCTTACCTAACGCTCAACGTAGAGAAAGGGCTCTTCTCCGTTCCCGTCATCAAAAATCTACACAAATCAAAACAAAAACAACCTAAATAATAATTTTTTAGAATGAAGAAACACTTACTTAAAGTGCTTATGGCAGTAGCAATTCTTGCCGGCACAAATGTAGCACACGCACAGTTTAATCTTAAGAAAGCTGTAGGAAGCGCTGCCAAGGCTGCTCAAGCCCTCACTCTCACCGACCAGCAGATGGCCGCCTACGTAAAGGAATCTGTAGACTGGATGGATAAGCATAATCCAGTGCTCCCGGCAGATGATCCCTATACTCAGCGACTCATGAAACTCGTGGAGGGCATCACCGATGCAGATGGAATCCCATTGAATTTCAAGGTGTATAATGTAGTGGATGTAAATGCCTTTGCATGTCCTGACGGTAGTGTCCGCGTTTTTGCAGCCCTTATGGACATCATGGATGATGACGAACTCGTTGGAATCATAGGCCATGAGATCGGTCATGTTGTGAAACGCCACTCCAAAAATGCATTTAAGACCGAACTTCTCACAGGGGCACTGAAAGATGCCGTAGCTTCTACCGGAGGAAAGGCAGCTGCTCTTACCGATTCCCAGCTTGGCACTCTCGGACAGTCGCTAATCAGCGCTAAATACTCACAGAAGCAGGAGAAGGAAGCCGACGACTGCGGCTATGACTTCCTCGTGGCCAACGGACGCAATCCTTGGGGAATGGTAAAGTCGTTTGAGAAACTCCAAAATCTGGAAGGTGGCATCAAGTCTTCTACCGTCGACAAGATGTTCTCATCTCACCCCGAGACCAAGGAGCGCATCGAAAGAATGACAAAAAGATGCGAGAAAGACGGCTATGAACGCCCGGCAGCAACGGAAAAATGATTAAAGTTTAATATGAATCGTAAGGCTTCCCTAAAGGGAGGCCTTTCATTTTGCAAATATTCTATGCCCGACATCTCGGTTTTTGACTCGTATTGCAAAACACGCATCAAATTTTCCCGTTGATTTAATAAATTTTAAACATTTTTTTGTAAATTTGCATCATGAAAACAATGTTTGGATTTAGCATCTCACGTAAGAGCCTGATATTTGATTATATCATGATAATCCTCGGCATATTTATGTATGCTTTCGGATTCTGCGCCTTTATTCTTCCGCATAAAATTGTAATGGGTGGCCTCACCGGTGTCGGCACTCTCGTCTACTTCGCCACCAACGAAGCAATCCCGGTTGCAGTGACCCAATATGCCCTCAACCTTCTTTTGCTGGCCTTTGCTTTTAAGATTGTCGGCAAGACTTTCGTGGTCCGCACCATTTTTGGAGCCACTATGGTGTCTCTCTCAATTGGTGTTGGAGAATCATTTTTCATGCATCTCGGGCATCCTATTCTCGAAGATATGTCGCTCAGCGCAATACTTGGAGCGATTGTATGCGGACTCGGCGTAGGCACTGTGCTGATTCATAATGGCTCTACAGGAGGCACCGACATCGTAGCCTCTATGGTCAATAAGCTTAGCAACGTCAGCATCGGTCGGGCTATGGTCATCACCGATATGGTAATTGTCACGAGTAGCCTCCTTCTTCCATTCGACGGAACATTTGGAGAGCGCCTTGAAGCCAGAATCCCAATCATCGTCTATGGCTATGTCGTGACATTCGTGGCCTCATACTGCGCCGATATGATTGTGGTGGGCAACCGCCAGGCTGTCCAGTTCATCATCTTCAGCAGGCAATGGAATGTCATAGCCGACGCCATCAATAATGAAGCAAAGCGTGGCGTGACAGTGCTCGACGGAGAAGGATGGTATAGCAAAAAACCGGTCAAAATCCTGATGGTATGGTGCCGAAAGCTCGAAGCCCCCGGCATCATGCGTCTGGTGAAAGGAATTGACGATGATGCTTTCATAACGCAAGGAGCCGTCAATGGCGTATTCGGCAAAGGCTTCGATATGTATAAGGTCAAGATTAAATCCAAGAAAAATAAGACTGCTCAAATCAGCAATTCCAACATTCAAGAAACTTCCAAATAGATTTTCATAATCAATTTATCAACCATCAACTAAAAAAACTATGAAGAGACTGTTTCTCTTATCCGCCCTCATGGTGGTGTGCTCAGCAGCCTGGGCCAACTACATCTGCCGCGGATCTGTTTTTGACAAGCAGGGAGAACCCCTGATTGGAGCGACCATAGCAGTGCCCGGCACTTCGACAGCTACCGCTGCCGACTTCGACGGCAACTTCTCGCTCTCAGTTCCTGACGGCACAAAGAAGCTGAAGATTTCCTACGTCGGCTTCGAGGAAAAGACAGTGAATGCACAGCCTGATATGGGACGCATCGTTCTCGAGCCATCTGCGACAATGCTTGAGGACGTCGTCATCACTCAGTCTATCGCAGTGGCTCGTAAGACCCCTGTCGCTGTTTCTGCAATAACAGCAGGCGACCTCGAGGCTAAGCTCGGCAACCAGGAACTCCCTGAAATTCTGAAGACCACTCCCGGCGTTTGGGCTACTAAAGATGGTGGTGGCTTCGGAGATGCTAAGATCAACATCCGTGGCTTCAAGTCGCAGAATACTGCTACAATGGTCAATGGTGTTCCCGTCAATGATATGGAATGGGGTGGCATCTACTGGTCTAACTGGAGCGGTCTCGGCGATATCATGTCGTCTATGCAGGTGCAGCGTGGTCTTGGTGCGACTATGATCTCCACACCCTCTTTTGGAGGCACAATCAATATGATCACTAAAGGTCTCGACGCTAAGAAAGGTGGCACAGCATGGTATGGACTCGGCAACGACAACGCCATGAACTACGGTATCTCTTTCTCAACCGGACTTATGGACAATGGCTGGGCCATCACTTTCTTGGGTTCCCGCAAGACAGGTGACGGATACGTTCAGGGCACAGCCTACGAATCTTACAACTACTTCCTCAACGTATCAAAGCGTCTCAACGACAATCATCAGTTGTCACTGACAGTCACCGGCGCTCCTCAGACTCACTACAAGCGCAACTCTTCCGATGGTCTGACTATTGAAGGATGGCAAGACGTGGCAAACTATATGCCTAAAGGTCAGGCCTACCGTTACAACCCTACTTATGGTCTCGGCCTGAACGGAGAGAAGAAAGCCTCCCAGTATAACGTCTACAACAAGCCTGTAGCTATGCTGAAGCATATCTGGCAGATCAATCCTAAATCTTCACTCACCAGCGTAATCTACGCATCTATCGGAAGCGGTTACGGTTCAAGCGGCCAAGGTGCACAGATTGGCACTTCCACTTCTACCTACTACAGCTACTGGTATGGATCTTCCAACGGCAAGCTCAACTGGAAAACTATTGAGAACAATGGCGTAACATATAGCCTTCGTCACGGCAACGGTATGTTCGCTTACGACCAGATTCAGCTTATGAACCAGGCCAGCACTACCGGCTCTCTCATGGTGATGTCAAACTCCGTCAACAATCACAAATGGTTTGGCGGTGTCTCCAACTACAAGACTGAGCTCTCCGATCAGGTTTCACTTACTGCAGGTATCGACATCCGCTACTATTATGGCGAACACACCAATGAGATCGCCGACCTCTACAACGGTGAATACTTCATCGACTACTATCGTTCGGCTTCCAACAATATGCGCACTTTCGCAACTGAAGCGGAAAAGACTGCTTACCGCAATCAGAAACTCGGTGTAGGCGACGTTGTATATCGCGATTGGGACAGCCGCATCTGGCAAGAAGGTCTCTACGCTCAGGTGGAATATAATCTTCTCGACAATAACCTTAACCTCGTGCTCGCAGCTGCCGGCAATCTCAACAACTATACTCGCTACGAGCATATGTATTGCAACCCGGAAGACAGCAAATCTCCTTCCAAGAATTTCTTCGCAGGCAACATCAAAGGTGGTGCCAACTATAACATCAACCGCTACAACAACGTCTACGTGAATGGCGGCTACATCACTCGCGCTCCTTATCTGCAGTATGGTGTATTCGTGTCTCCGGCCAACTCTAATGCTATCAACCCCAACTCACGCAATGAGAAAGTGGCTGCAGTTGAACTTGGCTACGAATTCCATTCGCCCAAGTTCACCGCTCAGTTGAACGGCTACTACACCATGTGGATGGACCGTACGCTCATCTCTACCGGAACGTTGGAATACGACAACGACCGCTATACTGCAACTATGAATGGTGTCGATTCCCGCTACATGGGTCTGGAACTCAACTTCGTCTACAAACCCACCAAATGGTATGAACTTTCAGGTATGTTTGCCATCGCCGACAATACTTGGCAGAACTCACCTGTAGGCTACTACTACAACAGCCAGGGTCAGGCTCTCTCAAGCCTCGGCAATCGTGACACTCCTGCCACTATCACTACTCCCCTCGCTGAAGATCACCTCAACGCCACTATCGACCAGAAAGGCGTAAAGGTTGGTGGTGCAGCTCAGCTTACTGGTGCATTAGGAATGCAGTTCAAACCTTTCAAGGGTTTCACAATTGGTGGCGACTGGACTTGCAACGCTCTTAACCATAGCGACTTCTCACTCAACGGAAGCAGCAGCGTCAGCCTTGCTCCGGGTCAGACTCTTAAGATCAATGAGCCTTGGACTATTCCGTTCGGAAATCAGCTCGACCTCAACGCAAGCTACAATTTCAACATCACAGATGGCCTGAGATGTATGGTATCTGCTAACATCTATAATGTATTCAACAACTACTACATCATGGATGCATATACCGACTACAGCAAGGCGGGCACTTGGCAAGATGCCTTCCGCGTATTCTACAGCCAGGGACGCACTTTCAACTTCCGAGTTAAGTTCTTCTTCTAATCATATATCTTTAGAACTAAAACAATGAATAAAAATATCATAAATACCCTCCTTGTTGGCTCAACCCTCCTTGCATTGGCAAGTTGCGGTGAAAACACTTGGAACGAACATTTTCTCAAGGGTTTCGAGAGTGGTGTAGATTATGAGAATGCCATATCCGGCACGTATGCGCTGACTGCCGACGACTATACAGCTATTTCAAAGCTGATGCAGGCTAAGGCTACTACCGACGAAGAGAAAGCTGAGGCTAAGGCTATCGCTTCCAACTGCTACTTCAATAAGTATGGCGCTTTCCCAGCTTCCGTGGCACTTCCCCCATTCTTGGAGACAGCTTCTTTCCCTTACTACCTTGCCTCTAATGGCTCTACAGCCGACATTTCATATGCCGAAGCTTCTGAAGTTCCGGCTGAGTTGGCTGCCATCAGTGGAGCTACGCAATATACAGTGTCAAAAGATGACTATAAGAGCGCATGGGGCAGCGACGAAGACTACATCACTGCATTCGCACCAATGACTCCGGCTGCCAACTGCCTGCCTGAGATTCTTAAGAATCAGATAGCCGACGCTACTGCCGGTCAATATGCATTGGTCAACTATGCGGAGGCGAACGAGAATCCTATTTTCTCTCAGATCAGTGGAGGCCCATTGAATTATTCCGAACCCTTTACTGAAAGCCAAGGCGATTTCGTGACTTACGACGCAGTGCTTCCTGAAGGTCTGTCATACGTATGGAGCTGGGGCGGCGAAAAATACGGCATGAAGGCTTCCGCTTTTGCCAATAAGACTGACTATGCTTCTGAAGCATGGCTCATTTCTCCGCTTTTCACTCTTGGAGGCTCCAAGGCAAGCTTCTCATTCGAAGAAGCTACCAACTACTTCACTGACGTGGAGACAGCCAAGAAAGAAGCTTCTGTATGGGTTCGCCCTGCAGATGGTGAATGGGAGCAGATCACTGATTACACTTTCCCCGAATCTATGAGTTGGACATTCGTCTCTTCCGGTGAAATCGACCTCAGCAAATATTGCGGTTCAACAATTCAGATCGGCTTCAAGTATACATCCGACGCAAAAGCCGGCACATGGGAAGTCAAGAACTTCGTCCTCACTGCTGAAGAAGGCTCTGTAGGTGATAATCCCGGTTTCGGGCAGAAAGTCATCAAGAAAGCTCCCGTCAATACTCCTGTCACTTCCACCATCAACGCTGTCTACTACTATAACGGCAGCAATTGGGCGGTTGCTTCAGGCGTGACAGCTCTCAGCCCTGCCGACTATGAGGCTATGGGTGCCGCAAATGCCAACCTTTCTGACCCTGAGACATTGCTTCCTATCTTCCTTAAGAATAAGTTCGGATATGCTCAGGCCGGCGATCAGCAGATTGTGGTCTACAACAATAATAAGACCGGTCTCTTCGTATTTGATGGTGCCAACTGGACTCTCAACGACAATGGTCTGGAAGATGTAGTCGGCCGATTCACCCGCAGCAGCAATGCATGGAGCTTCACAAAATATATCGGCAAGGCCATCTTCAATTACTTCAATGAAGATCAGATCATGCGCGACAGAAGCTACATCATCGTAGCTGAAAGCATCTGCGCGGTTGCACTCGACAAGAGCGCAAGCTATGGCTACATCAACGCTGCAAGTGTAAATATCGATGGCGAGACCATCGTGCTTCCGACAGACGCGTATGCCTATACATTTGCATCAAAGGCTACGGTAGGTGACGCTTCCTACACTGTTCCTGAAGGGAAGTTCCTCATGCAAGATTCCAATGGCAGATATCTCTATATGTCCGGAACATACCAGTCATTCAACATCAAGGATAATCCTAACATTGTTGATGGCGAAATAGATCCGCTTTACCTTTGGACAGCTACACGAGAAGCAGACGGACGCTGGAGCATCAAGAACGTCGGTGCAGCCCAAGACAGAATCTGGGGCTATTCTATCGACCACTCAAGCTTTGGCGCATATGACTCGATGAACGCTACGCGCGTGCTCCCATTCCTGTATATGATGAGCGATTAACCGCTTTATATTTGACTCTGACTTATCGGCATATATCCGGCTTCGGATATATGCCGATATTTTTCTTAATTGCAATAAAACCATTACACTCAAACATTATTATTTGAATTTACACATTTTAAAATAATTGTGCAATTAATTGGTCATATTAAAAAAAATAAATACTTTTGCAAACAATTGAATAAAAACTAAAATATACAAGCAACAATATGGACGAACTCATGCAACTCGCCGAGCGACTCAAAGGACTTCGCGATTCTCTCGACCTTTCCGTAGCGGAAATGGCCGCTGACTGTGGCGTGACTCCCGATACGCTTCTAAAATACGAGAGTGGCAATCATGATATTCCTGTAAGCTTCCTCCAGCGACTCGCAAGCCGCAAGGGTGTAGAGCTTACAGCACTTCTCTTTGGTGAGGAGCCGAAAATGAACACCTATTATGTCAGCAGAAAAGGAAAAGGAGTAAAGGTGGAGCGTCGGGCTGCATATTCTTACGAAGACTTGGCTTCCGGTTTCCGCCAGAGAAACATGATTCCCTTTATGGTGACTATCTCACCCGACCACTCCGCTGGGACTATCCACTCTCCAAACACTCACGAAGGTCAGGAATTCAACTATGTTGTAGAAGGAGAATTGGAAATCACCATCGGTAAGAAGACCACCATACTCCGACCGGGCGACAGCGTGATGTTTGACGCAACTATGCCCCACGCCCTACGCGCCCTGGGTGACAAGGATGCTAAAATGATAGCAATAATTAATTGAAAATTAAGAATCGAGAATTGAAATTTATTTCCCTACTTACAATTTCTCAATTCTAAATTCTAAATTCTCAATTCTCAATTCGAAAACGGGTAAAAAGATATGTTAGAGAAATTTCTGGATAAGACTCAATTCGAGTCTTACGACGACTTTATGGCAAATTTCAAAGTAAATGTGCCGGAAAATTTCAATTTTGGATATGATGTAGTCGATGCCTGGGCAGAAACTGACCCCGACAAAGAAGCTCTCCTTTGGACCAACGACAAAGGGGAGGAAATACATTTCACTTTCGCCGACCTGAAGCGCGAGTCTGACAAGACCGCCTCTTTCCTGCAGTCGATCGGCATCGGTCGAGGCGATAAGGTGATGCTGATCCTCAAACGCCACTATCAATTCTGGTTTTCTATCATCGCTCTCCACAAACTCGGCGCCACAGTAATCCCCGCCACCCATCTTCTTACGCCGAAAGACATTCAATATCGCTGCGAAATGGCCGACATCAAGGCTATCATCTGCGCAGGAGATCAGGTCATAGTAGATCATATTGAGAAAGCCCTGCCCCACTGCCCTTCCATAAAGGCTGTGGTGTCTACAGGTCCGGTTGTGCCGGAAGGTTGGTACGATTTCAATTCCTCTATCGATAAAGCTGCCCCCTTCCAGCGTCCGGAACTTGCCAACACCAACGACGACGTGAGCCTTCTCTACTTCACTTCCGGCACTACCGGCGAACCCAAGATGGTGGCCCACGACTTCACTTATCCACTCGGGCATATTATCACCGCAAGCTATTGGCACAATCTTCACAAAGACAGCCTTCACCTGACTCTTGCCGACACCGGCTGGGGTAAAGCTGTCTGGGGCAAGCTCTATGGCCAGTGGATAGCGGGTGCTAATGTATTCGTTTATGACTACGACAAGTTCGAACCGGTCGACGTCCTCCACAAGATTCACGACTACAATATCACTTCTCTTTGTGCTCCTCCGACTATCTTCCGATTCCTAATTCGCGAAGACCTCTCTAAATTCAATCTCTCATCTCTCAAATATTGCACCATTGCTGGCGAAGCCCTCAACCCGAGTGTCTTCGACGAGTGGAAGAGACTCACGGGGCTCAAGCTTATGGAAGGTTTCGGACAGACTGAGACCACCCTTACCGTGGCTACCTATCCATGGTGTGAACCCAAACCGGGCTCAATGGGACTCAAAGGACCGGAATACGATATCGACCTCGTTGACGATAACGACGAACCGGTGGAAGACGGCGTACACGGCGAAATAGTGGTGCATCTGCATCCCGGTAAGAAACCCCTTGGACTATTCAAAGAATATCTCAACGATGAGGATCTGACCAACGAAGCTATGCACGACGGCATTTATCATACCGGAGATATAGCCTGGCGCGATGAAGACGGCTATTATTGGTTTGTCGGCAGAAAAGACGATGTGATCAAATCTTCAGGCTATCGTATCGGCCCGTTCGAGGTGGAAAGTGCTCTGATGACTCACCCTGCTGTTGTGGAATGCGCCATTACGGGCGTGCCGGATGAGGTGCGCGGACAGGTGGTGAAAGCTACTGTTGTGCTTGCCAACGATTATAAGGGCAAGGAGGGAGAAGAGCTGATCAAGGATATCCAAAATCATGTGAAGCGCGTCACTGCTCCCTACAAGTATCCCCGCATCGTGGAATTCGTCGACGAACTCCCAAAGACTATCTCGGGCAAAATCCGCCGTGTCGACATCCGCAAAGATTAACACATTTCTTTTGGATATGTCAAAGTTTTTTATTAACTTTGCATCAAGTTTTCACCAAAAGAATTCACCACCGAAAGATGCTCATCTCACGAAAGCAAAAACGACGTTGCAAATATAAGCATTCCAGCCGATTGCGTCATTGCAAGAAGGCATTCCATCAGGTGTGCGGACTTGACGCTGAGATGTGTCGTGC
>CAYNPB010000032.1:0-20097 GCA_964399005.1 uncultured Sangeribacter sp. | reverse complement strand
GGGGCTGAAAAGAATTGGACGGGGACGTGGGCAACTGCGGTGGAGTTTACAGGACCTGGAGATATGCCGAAGGAGAGTCTTTCAGGGCGTTCGCTTCGAGAGATAGTTCAAGTCTCCATTCCGGGCGAGACAATGAGAATGCAATTAAGCAACATTCATAGTAAAGAACCGGTTGAAATAAAGTCTGTGTTTATTGCTAATGCTGCCGATTCTTGCGATATTGACTCTAAATCGGCAAAATATCTTACATTCAATGGCAAGAAATCAGTTACTATTGCTCCGGGTGAAGCAGTATATTGCGACGAGCTGAAATATGATCTTAAGCCCTTGCAGAGATTGGCTATTACCATCAATTATGGTGAGAAGACTCCTGTCAATGCTTCTTCACATAGAGGATCACGCACTACATCTTATATCATAAATGGTGAAGCTAAGCCCAAGACTAAATTCACAGATGCGGAGAAACTTGACCATTGGTATAATATTTCTTGTATCGATGTTCTAACTGATCAGCCAACCGAGTGCATCGCCATAATTGGCAATTCAATTACTGACGGGCGTGGAAGCACTACGAATTTGCAAAATCGTTGGCCGGATTTCCTCGCAAAGGCTTTTGACGGAAAAGTGGGAGTCCTAAATCTTGGCATAGGCGGCAATGCGGTAGTAGCCGGAGGCCTGAGTGAGCCGGCTGTAGTTCGCTTTGATCGTGATGTACTCGGTCAATCGGGTGTCACTTCTGTCGTAATTTTTGAAGGTGTAAATGATATAGGAGGAGATCGGCCAAATCATAAGGAAATAGTCAACAATATCATAAATGCCTATACAGACTTCATCAAAAAGAGTAAAGACGCCGGAAAGAAAGTATATCTCGCCACTATCACTCCCTACAAGAATAGCTTCTATGAAAATCACTTCAGTGAGGCTGCACGTCTGACTCTAAATGATTGGATTCGTTCTAACAAAGACGTAGATGGTGTTATAGATTTTGATGCTGCTGTCAAAGATCCTCAGAATCCATCACAGTTGCAGGAGAAGTATTCGGATGATTGGCTACATCTGAATCCTGCAGGGTATGAAGTGATGGGCAATTTTGCTGCTGAAACTCTTAAGTAAAATTCATCGATCAGCCGATTACGAATGAATAAGGATAATAGTGAGGAGATTTTTCCGGTGGTTGATGAAGCCGGAAATGTAATCAGGAAAGCAACGAGAGGGGAGTGTCATGGGGGAAGCAAGTTGCTTCATCCTGTGGTGCATCTGCATGTGTTTGATAAGGATGGAAGACTTTTTCTGCAACATCGGCCTTCGTGGAAAGACATCCAGCCTAATAAATGGGATACTGCTGTAGGTGGACATGTAGATTTTGGAGAGTGTGTAAGGGATGCTCTCAGACGGGAGGCTCGGGAAGAATTGGGCCTGACTGATTTTGTACCGGAGTTTGTGAAAGGATATGTCTTTGAGTCTGACAAGGAAAGAGAGTTGGTGAATAGTTTTAAGACTGTAGTGGATTCGGAAGATGTGCATCCAAGTGATGAACTCGACGGAGGTCGCTGGTGGACAATTGAGGAACTTAAGAATAATGCTTCAGAGTTGACTCCTAATCTCCAGCATGAACTTACGGAAATATTAAAGATAAAAGATTAATTATGAAAGTTGTGGTGGCGATGGATTCGATGAAGGGATGTCTGGATTCGCTTTCGGCATCTCGGGCATTAGCAAATGGATTAGCTAAACGCTATAAAGAAGCTGAGGTAGTATGTGTGCCGGTGGCTGATGGCGGGGAAGGAACTGCTAAGGCCTTGGCATTTGGAAATAGTAAATTTGTAAGAAAGTCATCTAAGGTTACCGGTCCTTTGGGAAAGGAAATTTTAGCTGATTGGTATTATAATGAGGAATCAGGAACGGCTTTCATTGATATGGCGGTCGCTGCCGGACTTGACCTGGTGGAAGAGAGTGAAAGAAATCCCTTGCTTTCAACTACCTTCGGGGTGGGAGAGTTGATAATGGATGCGGTCTCAAAAGGGGCTAAAAAGATTTTGTTGGGATTGGGAGGATCCGCTACTGTGGATGGTGGAATGGGAGCTGTTCAGGCACTCACACAGAAACAAACAACCCAAGGACAAACTGATGATATAATTGAAAAGATAAGAAAAGGGGAGTTGGAGTTGGAATTGCTTTGCGATGTGGAGGCTCCTTTTACAGGAGTTAGAGGTGCGTCGCGTGTTTTTGGTCCGCAGAAAGGTGCTTCAGCTGAGGATGTGGAGGTTCTTGAGGCGAGATTGGAGGATATTCGTAAGATAGTGATTGAAAGTCAGGGAATCGATTTAAATGATGTGCCGGGAAGTGGAGCTGCTGGAGGATTAGCAGGGGGATTAATGGCTTTTGCCGGTGGACGAATAGTAAAAGGGGCATCTATGGTATTGGATGCTATTTGTTTTGATGATATTATTGAAGGAGCTGATCTGATTGTGACGGGAGAAGGAAGTTCTGACCGTCAGACACTTATGGGAAAGATTCCTTTTGAAATATTGCAAAGAGGAAAGAGAAAAAGTATCCCGGTTTGGCTTGTTGCGGGGAGAGTGTCGGATGAGAATGCTTTGTTGGAAGCCGGATTTGAGAGAGTATTTTGCATCAATTCTCCGGATATAATCACAAGAAGCCGTACCATTGGAATGAATCCAATGGATCCGGATGTGGCATCAAAACGACTCTCCTCAATGCTCAATTAATGAGGAAAAGGACGAGTAGAGAGGAGAAAACGAGGGTAATATTGGCTACGGCGTAGGTGATGGTAAAGGAGAGATTGGGGACATCTGAACCGAGGGTATTTTGAATTGCTCCGATTGAGGCTACGCTGCATCTCGCTCCGGCTACACATCCAAGGACTTCAGGCGTAGAGAAGCGGAAAAGTCGGTAGGCTATAAATAAGTTGATCACTATGCTTAAGAATGTCAGAAGTAATCCTATTCCTACGATGGCTATGCCTGCTTCATGGAGTCCGATTACTAAGGCAGACCCGGCTGAAAGTCCGAGTATTGCAATAAACATATTTGCTCCAAGATTATTCAAAATCCATAGAGCAGAAGATGGAATATGTCCGAATGAAGGTCTACGAGAACGTAACCATCCCAGATATAGACCGGAAAATAGAGCTCCCACACTGGTGCCTAAGGCCATTGGAATACCATTTATCTTGATAGATATAGCACCTATAATGCATCCGAGAGCTATTCCCAATCCGAGGAATACCATATCGGTAGTGTTGGTGTCGCGGTCAGCATATCCCAAATGATTGGCGGCAGTAGCTACATCGCATGGCCATCCGATTAATGTAACGATATCACCTCCATAGAGTTGAGTGTTTTTCTTGATCGGAATGGAAAGACCATTGCGCTTCAATGATGCAATAGCTACTCGGTCCATATAATCTTGTGAAAACAATTCTCCAAGAGTCATTTGGTCAATGTGCTTGGAAGCAATAGTGACAGGAGTTCGTTCAGCTCCAAAATTAAGCAGTTCATGGTCGGCTACTTCCGGTCCCGGAGGTTGCGGAAGAGCTGCCATTTCAGCTGAACGTCCACCTAAAACTATGTGATCACCATGAGCAACTCTTACTTCTGGAGATGGATCTGTGACTTTCCCGTCAATTCGGGCGCGAACGAAAACCACACGGACATTCATGGCTTTATATCTGTCGCGAATTTCTTGTGGGGAACGAGGTGTGTCAAAAAATGGATCTGCAGCTTCGTATGCTCTATAGACTACCGGTCGTCTGGCCGGAATCATCCCCGGTCCAAGTGGAGTGTCACCTCCTTCAAGAGCTTGCTCTATGTCAGCAATGTCTGCTTGAACTTTCTTCATGCCACCAATCATTTTTGGCGCGATAGAAGAGAGAAACCATGCTGTGAATACTGTGCCGATAACATAGGTAGCGGCATAACATGCCGGAATAAGTTTCAGAATGTGTTCTCGCTCTGAATCAGCTATTGGAAGCCCTTTGACGGTGTCGGAAAGGAGCCCTAATGAAGCGGAAGAATTTTGTGAGCCCGCATATAGACCGGCAGCTACCCCTTTGCTATAACCAAGTATTTCGGCAGCCAGGATTACGACACCGGCGCTTACGAGGGCTGCAACTGCTGCAAAAGCTACAATCTTAATTCCATTGCCTTTAAAGGCTCGGAAGAACTGAGGTCCCACTCCATATCCAACTGAGAATAGAAACAAAAGGAAGAATATATTTTTTGCCAAATCCGGAATCTTGATATCAAGTTGGCCGATTATAACTCCAACTATCAATGTCGCTGCTATCGAACCGAGCGAGAAAGATCCGAGTTTGACTTTGCCAAGCAGAAATCCTAGGCCAAGGGTGAGGAAAAGAGGTATAAGTGGATGAGATTGAAGGAAGTCTATCATAGTCTAAGGGTTAAGAGTCAAGAACCAAGAGTTAAGAGTCAAGAACCAAGAGTCAAGGGTCAAGTGAAGGGTCAAGGAGAGAATATTATTAGATGAAGCGGGAGATGAGAATATAGGCGGAGATAAGAGAGGCAATACAGAGGATTATGAAACACCATTTTTCAGTAGAAGTAAAAAGAGGAGTTCCCGGTGCTTCGCGTTCTCTATGTGTCTTGACATAAAACCAAGTTCCGAGCAGATAGAAAATTGAGGTTAGGAACATATTGAGCAATCCTCCGGAATAGGCCATCCATATACAAAATATGGTTGTGATTATCGCTATGGCCATGATTCTCCAATTGTCAGCTTTCTTAATCAGGAAAAGTCCGGTGAAGAAATAGCCCGGTATTATCATCAGTCCCGTAATGTGAAGAGCGGCAAGATATACATCGTCGGCCATTACTACAAGCAAGAGGAAAAGGTCCATCACTATGCTCGATGCAATAAGTCCGAATGTAGGCATATTATGTTTGTTGACCTTGCTGAATGCCTTGGGAAGAATCTTGACTATTGAAGCTTCATATGGCACTTGTGCCACTACGAGAGTCCATGCCACCCAGCCTCCAAGCAGAGAGATTATGACTGCAGATATTACAAACCAATAGGCCCATTCTCCACAAGTTTCTCTTAAGATATAAGCTATGGAGGGATCCGGTAGTCCTGCAAGCTGTGCACGCGATAAAAGTCCATAGCTAAGAAGAGAAACGGCCATATATAAGATGAGAGATATCAGAAATCCCGCAATCCCTGCTTTGCCTACGTCAGAACTTTTCTTGGCGCGTGCCGACATCATCACTGCTCCTTCCACACCGAAAAAGCAGAATAGCGTCACCATCATCGTCTCCTTCACCTGCTGCCATGTCACACCAACACCCGATATATTACCCCATACATCCGCATCGAAAAGATCAGCCTTAAAGAATATCACCAGTATTGTGATTATAAAAATCAGCATTACTATCTTTATGGCTGCCAAGAGATTATTTATAAACTTAGCAGTACGTATGCCTCTGGCGACAATAAAGAACATTGTCCATATTAATATTGTTCCAAATAGGACTGTCTCCCAACTATGGAGCAACAGTTGAGGGAAAAAGGCTCCGAAAGAGTCATTGAGCATCACTGCATATGCCACATTGGAGAAAGCCGTGCAGAGCCAGTAGCCCCATGCAATGTTAAATCCGGCATATCGTCCGAATCCGGCAAGTGCATATTGATAGATACCGGCATTATACTGAGGATATTTATCACTAAGCCATTTAAATGCGAGTACAAGTGGGAGAATCCCCATGGCTGTGACAAGCCATGAGAGCAATACAGCCCCGGGGTTGGCTACCGCCGCCATGTTTTGAGGAAGGTTGTAGATACCAACTCCGACCATCAGTCCGAACACAAGGGCAGTGAGGCCCCAGAATCCGAGTTTTCCGCTTGAAAGCATAATTTATAGTAGAATCTTTATATTGTTTTCTGTGAATACAACAATATAACAAACAAACTTTAATGATTATTCAGGAAAATTGAGTAATTTTGCAACATAAATAAAAATATGAAGTATGAAATCAGCTTTATTGACTATAGGGTTACTGATTATTTCGAATGTATTTATGACTTTTGCGTGGTACGGCCATCTTAAGATGCAATCGCTCGGTTGGATCAAGAACTGGCCCCTCTTCGCCGTCATACTTCTATCTTGGGGCATAGCATTGCTCGAATATTGCTTTATGATACCGGCCAATAGAATGGGTTATGCAGAAAATGGTGGTCCATTCTCTATGATGCAGCTGAAAGTGGTGCAAGAAGTTATTACTCTGACAGTCTTTACCATAGTTTCAGTTTTCTTTTTATCTGGAGAGAAACTTCACTGGAATCATATTGCTGCCTTCCTTTGTCTTGTAGGTGCCGTATTTTTCGTGTTTATGCCCACAAGTAAATAAATTTGACAATATGAAAAAAGGACGCACGAGACGCGCGTCCTTATAAAGATCATTTTATTTGTTGTCAGATTTCGTCAGCGTTGGAGGCGGAATCTTTTGATGCTCCAGCCGGTGTAGGATCTTTGAAAAGACCGGAGAGGTACTTTTCGTTGATTCGCTGCATGAATTCCCAGAAATTCGGTACGAATGTAGTTCCGATGAGGGCGTTCATCGCCATGCCGAATACCACTGCCGTACCAAGTTCTATGCGGCTATTGGCTCCGGCACCTGTGGCAAACATCATAGGCATTACACCGAATACGAATGCAAGTGCGGTCATCATGATTGGACGGAAACGTATCACACCTGCGTCATGTGCAGACTGCTTGATAGATTTGCCACTCTTTCGGAAGTCCATCGCGTATTCAACAATTAGAATTGCATTCTTTGCCGACATGCCTATCAGCAATATCAATCCGATCTGCGTGTAGACACTGATAGATTGACTCATGCAGATGCAACCTAATATTGTGCCGAGGATTGCAATAGGAGTTGCAAGAATGACTGCAATTGGGTCTGTCCAGCTTTCATATTGAGCTGCAAGCACCAGAATAGTCATTACAATTGCAAATATGAAGACGAAAGTGATCGTGGTGCCCGATTGTGTCTCCTGATAAGCAATTCCGGTCCATGCATATGAATAATTCTTACCGAGAGTCTCCTGCACAAGTTCCTCCATTGCTTTTATGCCTTCTGACGATGAAACTCCTTTAGCAGGATTGACAGTGACAGAGGCAGACTGATACATATTATAGCGGCTTACTGATGCCTCTCCCATCACAGGCTCAATGGTGGTGAATGATGAGAATGGCACCATCTCTCCATTAGAATTTCTTACTGAAAGGCGCAAGACATCATTGATGTTGTCGCGAGCAGCTTGATCACCCTGCATTCTGACTTGGAAGACTCTGTTGAATTCAACAAAGTCGTTGACATAGTTGCCACCAAGGTATCCGCTAAGTGTAGAGAAGATGTCAGACATCACCAATCCTTGTGTCTTAGCTTTGTCGCGGTCAATATTTAACTGATATTGGGGCACAACACCTTGATACATGGAAGTGAGCGATTCAAATCGAGGGTCTTTTGCCACGGCTTCGCGAAGCGCATCGATTGCTTTAAGCATCTCTACAGGTCCAAGCGAGTTGATGTCAAGAAGGTGCATCTCAAGCCCTGACGACATGCCGAGTCCCGGGATTGCCGGAGGATTGACAGAGAAAATCTGGGCACCTTGATATTTGGCCGATATTTCATTTACTTTCGCTATTACATTATCTACCGAGCCTTTTCTTCCGCGGTCTTTCCATGGGGTCAACATAACCATCACTGTACCGCCATTGGAAGACGCACCACTTCCCATCAAGGAGAAACCTGAAATTGTCATCACATCCTTTACTTCCGGTAGCTTTTTAATGTCGGCTGCGAGAGCATCCACTATTTTCTCAGTTCGTTCGAGCGATGCTCCGGTAGGAAGTTGTACAGCGGTCATGAAGTAGCCCATATCTTCAGATGGAATATAGCTGGTAGGCCATTTGACGAAACAATAGAAAGCAACTGCTGCAATGACGAGGAATATCAGCAACGTGACTTTTGCATGATTGAGCATCAATCCAATAGTCTTGTTATAAAGATTCTCAACTTTGGTCCAACCGGCATTAAACCAGCGGTAGATGAAGAAATTCGATTGCTTGCGCGGTGTGAGGAACAATGCACACAGAGCCGGGGTAAGGGTCAGCGCATTGAAGCCCGAGAATGCTGTGGATACAGCAATAGTGAGTGCGAATTGCTTGTAGAGCTGTCCTGTGATGCCCGATACGAAAGCTGTAGGAATAAAAACTGACAGAAGTACGAGTACTTCGCCAACGACTGGCCCCGTAAGTTCTTGCATGGCCTTAGTGGCTGCTTGGTGGCGTGTCATGGTGCCCGTATCTACAAGTCTGGAGCAGTCTTCCACCACCACTATCGCATCATCCACTACAATTGCAATAGCAAGCACAAGACCAAAGAGTGAAAGAGTATTCAGCGAGAAGCCCATCAGCTTCATCACGGCAAATGTTGCAATCAACGACACCGGAATTGTGATCATTGGAATTACAACGGCTCGCCAGTTTTGAAGGAATATGAGAATGACAATCATCACAATAAGTGATGTGAGGAGGAAGGTCACAAACAAGTCATCGATTGATTCCTTGACATAATCAGTCTGATTCATGATGATATTCAGATGTACCCCATCGGGCAGATACTGACCTAATCTGTCAAGTTCAGCTATTACACCTTTAGCCACATCGAGAGCGTTAGCACCGGGAAGCTGATTGATGCCAATGGCACACGCCGGCTTTCCATTGATGGTTGAGGTATTGGAATAACTTTCTGATCCGAGGTCGATTTTCGCAACATCCTTGAGGCGTAGCATAGTGGTGCCATCAGTCTTTATGACGATATTGCCGAATTCTTCAGGAGATGTCAGGCGTCCTTTACTGACGAGAGTATATTCAAAGGCAGAATTATTGTCTTGCGGAGGCTGCCCTACAGAGCCTGCGCTGACTTCCATATTCTGCGATTGAATGGCACTTGACACGTCCGCCGGAGTGAGTCCGCGGACTCTGAGCGCTTCCGGATCAAGCCAAACGCGCATACTATATTCGCCTCCACCAAATGCTTGAACTCCTCCAACTCCATCAACACGGCTCAGTGGATTGACGAGGTTAAGCTGGGCGTAATTGGTGAGATAAAGAGCGTCGTATCTTTTGTTGTCGTCAGCAGTAAGCGACACAAACATAATCTGGTCGCTCGATTCTTTATTTACGCTGACACCTTGCTGTGCCACTTCCGAAGGAAGAGTCGAGCTGATCATTGAGATTCGGTTTTGAACCTCTACGGCAGCTTGATCAAGATCTGTGCCATTTTCAAATGTGATGGTAAGACTATAGCTACCATCGGAGTTTGAGTTACTGCTCATATAGAGCATTCCTTCTACACCGTTGACTTGCTGCTCGATTGGCACCCCCACGGTCTGGGCAACAGTAGACGCAGAAGCTCCAGGATAGCTTGCACTTACCATGACGGTAGGTGGAGTGATGTCCGGATATTGGGCTACCGGCAGGGAGAAATAGCACATTGCTCCGGCAAGCACCATAATGACGGCAATGACAGTTGCAAAAATTGGCCTGTCTATGAAGAATTTTGAGAACATAGTGGTTTCCTTTTAATTGAAGTTTAGACAACTTCATTCATAATTCATAATTCACAATGCATAATGCATTATTATGATTTTTCAGAGAATGTGTTTATTTGACTAACTCGGGTTTGACTGTCATACCGTTTCGGACAGTGAGTAATGCTTCTGTGACATAGCGGTCGCCGGGATTGAGACCTTCATTGACAACCCTCAGGGAATCTTGATATATTTCTCCTATCTTAATAGGAGTATACACTACTTTGTTGGAATCATTGACTACATAGACATATTTTCCAAGCTGGTCAGTGCTTATTGAAGCATCCTTAATGAGAATTGCTTTTGGGTTGATACCATAGGGTAGTTCTATAGTGACATACATTCCATCTTTCAATTCATTGTCGATGTTTTCTATCCTTGCCTGAAGTTTCAATGTGCCGGTAGACGAATTGATTGAAGGTGACTGATAATTCAAGTCAGCTGTATATGAATGGGGTAGTGGCTGATTGAATTTTAGCGGAACTTTTCTGTATAGTTCTTGATTCATGCCACCATTCTGTCCGATCATCTGCTCATACTGTGCATCTTCAATTGTAAAGGAGGCAATCATTATAGAGTTGTCATATATTTTGCAAAGTTCCACTGGAGAAGCCTCTCCACTGATGTATTCCCCTACGTTGACATTGTTGGAGGTGACAAATCCGGAAAGAGGAGCTCTGACTGTGCAATATGAAAGGTTAAGGTTGGCTTGGCTAAGCGCAGCCTCTGCATTTTTAACTGAGGCAGCTGCTTGATCCATCGTGGATTTCGCTTGTATCACCTCTATCTGCGATACGGCATCGCTCTTAAGAGCCTCACTCAGAGCCTGATGATTTTTCACAGCATAGTCATACTGGCTTTTGGCTGTTGCAAGAGATGCTTGTGCCTGTTGCACTGCATCTCGATATTTTGAAGATTCTATTGTGAAAAGCACCTGTCCTTTGGTGACGTAAGCACCGCTTTCATAATTTTTAGATAGGACTGTGCCATTTACTCTTCCTACTACCGCAGCATTGTCAGCTGCTCCCAAAAGACCGGGATAAGTCTTATGAAGCACTATGGAGTCTATTACCGGAGTTGCTACTGAAATCTCTGGAATATCTTGTTGGCTCTCTTTCTTTTCTGATTTCTTGCAAGAAGCAACTGAGACAAGAAGGCAACCTGCTGAAATAATTAGATAAAGGTTCTTGTTTTTCATATGTGTTGGATTTTTTTGACGGTTAATGATTGAGTTTTAATTATTCCAGCCTCCTCCTAATGCTTCGTAGAGGTTGACGACAGCTGTCAGGGCTTTCCCCTGTGCTGTGATTTGCGAATCTTGGTTGGTAAGATAGCTTATCTGAGCATCAACTACGTTATTGAAAGGTGACAGTCCTTTTTTGTATCGTTCCATAGCAAGATCAAGAGATTCCTTGCTTTGGAGAATTACATCTTCGGTGAGATCGATGGTCTTCATCGTAGATTTAAAGGTAGTGGTAGCATTTGAAACCTCAATAACTGCATTCATGACAGTGTAATTATATGAATCCACGGCAGCTTCAAGTGCAGCTTTTGCTTCAGCAGTCTTGTAGTGGCGGGCGAGACCATCAAAAAGGGTCCAGCTAAGAGTAGGATTAATTTCCCAATACATGCTGTGATTGCCAAATAAGTTTTTTGCGTCGTGAGCTTGGGTGCCTATAGAGCCAGACAAAGATAGTGTGGGAAGGAAATCCTTTTTTGCAATCCCTACCTGAGCAGCGTATTGAGCCAACTGATATTCAGCTTCCACAATGTCAGGACGTCTTCGTAGAAGATCGGCCGGGACTCCAAGATTTGCTCCGTAGACTACCTTCGGCATCGGAGCCGGAGCGGCAAGCCAGCCATAGATATCTTTAGGATACTTGGCAGTAAGAAGTCCGATTGAATTGATGGTAGACTCAATCATGGCTTCGAGTGAGGGAATTGACGACCTTGTTGAAGCAACTACCGTCTTCGACTGAGACACTTCAAGCATACTTGCCAGACCGGCGTGGAATCGTGCCTCTACGATAGCCAATACTTTTTCTTGCTCAGCAAGATGATCTTGAGCAACTCTCATTTCATTCTGATATGTCCTGAGATTTATGTATGCTTTAGCAACATTGGCAGCCAGGCTTACCATCACACCGTCATATTCAGCTTTTGTGGCATTATAAGCAGCCTTGTTAGCCTTGACATTCTGAGTAATCTTTCCAAATACATCTATTTCCCACTGCATAGTGGCTCCGAGTGAGAAGTAATCATATGGAGATGATTTTGCTACTACAGGACCTGAAGCACCGGAAGATTGTCCCTTTGCCCATCCGGCTGCAAGATTAATTGTAGGGAAATAGGCTGACTTGGCTGCATCAAGGGTCTTTTTTGCCATTTCTATCCTCGACAATGCAGCTGCCAGATTGTAGTTCTCCTTTTCAGCCATGTCTATTAGCGAATCGAGAGTGGAATCGCCAAATGTCTTCCACCATGCATCATCGGAAGGAAGTTTCTGAGAATATGCTGATTCATAGTTCCATCTCTGAGGGATGGAATCAAGCAACCAATCGCGAGAATCTGATGCCTTGGCAGATAATATCGAGCCTGTGGCCGAGAGTGTCAGTAGAGCAAGTTTTATAGGTGTCTTCATAGTGGAAATCTTTGTGGGTTTTATCCTTTAAAAGGAAAACGCCCAATGTGGCATAAGGTTCAACTCAAAGATAGAGGAAAAATAAGTTTAAATTCGGGAATATTAAGAATGTTTATAGCATTTTGATTGAATATTGGATGCCTTGTTCGTGATAAAAGTATAAAAATATAGAAAAATGTTGTTATGTAAATTAATTTTTGTTATCTTTGCGCTTTGAAAAGGAATATCATATGTCAGCAAAAAAACCGAAAATACTGCTCATCTATACCGGAGGAACTATCGGAATGATAGAAAATCCTGATACAAAAGCATTGGAGCCTTTTGATTTCAATCATCTTATTGACAATGTGCCTAAAATTAAGATGCTTGATTTCGAAATCGATAATTTTCAGTTTGATGTGCCGATAGATTCTGCCGATATGAACCCATCGCATTGGGGGCAGATGGCCAAGGTGATTGAGGATAACTACAACGATTATGATGGCTTCGTGATTCTTCACGGCACTGACACTATGGCTTATACAGCCTCTGCGTTGAGTTTCATGCTCAATAATCTGACTAAGCCTGTGATCATTACAGGCTCTCAACTCCCAATAGGAGAGGTGAGGACTGATGGTGAAGAAAACCTTATTACGGCTCTACAGGTGGCTGCAGCAAAAGATACGGATGGAGGTCCAATGGTGAGGGAAGTGGCTATTTTATTCCAGGACACATTGTTGAGAGGGAACCGAAGTACAAAATTTTCTGCAGATAATTTTGATGCTTTCCAGTCGAGCAATTATCCAGAACTTGCACACATAGGCCTTGATATCACATACAATAAAGATGCATTGCTTCGTCCTAATAAGGGCAAGGAATTTAAGGTAGAGTATATAATGGACACCAATGTTGCCTACCTTGACATCTTCCCGGGAATTCAAGAAAATGTAGTAAGGGCTACATTCAATATCCCCGGGTTGAAAGGAGTTGTGATAAAGACATTCGGTGTAGGCAACGGCCCCAGTTGCCCTTGGCTGTTTGATTGCATCCGCGATGCCGTTGCAAATGGACTTTTGATAGTAAATATCTCACAGTGTTCGAATGGTATGGTTTCTCCTATGAAATATTCTGCGGGTGTAGGTCTTGCCAATGCCGGCACTATCTCCGGACATGACTTGACATCGGAAGCAGCTATCACAAAGATGATGTATCTTTTCGGGATGGGAGCTACCGCTCAACTTGCCGGTAAATACATGGAAAAGAATCTGCATGGTGAGCTTACGGAATGAGAGTAGTGCGTAGTGCGTAGCGCGTATCGCGTAATGCGTAGTGCGTAGCGCGAATAAAAAATTTTGGCGAGCCGGGATTTACCGACTCGCCAAATTTATAATTATGCATTGTGCATTAATATCCGAGTTCTTGTCCTTTGCGTGTAATGGGAATTCCTGATTTCATCCATTCAGGCATCGGATCTCCTTTCAGATAATGGTCGAAGAATTGCTGAAGTCTTACAGTGATGTCTTTTCGGTTGCGACGCTCTTTCAGATTGTGAGCTTCACCATTGTATTGAAGCATCCAAACCGGTTTATGTAGACGTCGAAGTGCCATGAACAATTCTATTCCTTGATACCAAGGTACGGCTCCATCTGCATCATTATGCATTATAAGAAGAGGGGTCTCTACTCTGTTGGCATGGAACACCGGAGAGTTGGCGATATACAGCTCAGGTGCCTCCCAAAGATTGCGCCCGATGCGGCTCTGTCCCATTTCGTATTGGCTTTGACGAGAGTCGCCGCTCTCCCAACGTATGCCACCAAATGCCGAGGTCATATTGGCAACCGGGGCGCCACTCCCGGCGCATGCAAACATATTAGTGCGGGTTACGAGATACGCCGTCTGATACCCTCCCCAGCTTTGACCATCAATGCCTATACGTTCACGGTCAATCCAAGGATAACGTTCGCACATGGCTTCTGCTCCGGAGCAAACAAAATTCCATGCGCATTCTCCCGGAATGCCTGAAGTATAGTGGATATCCGGTACGAAAATGACATAGCCACGGCTTACGTAGAAAGGATAATTGACCCAGCTCCATGATGGCTCCATGTCAAAATGGTTGTAAAGCTTTTCAGAACCGGTCTCATAGAATACGCAGAGCATCGGGTATTTCTTGGTCGGGTCAAGATCATCCGGAACGTAAAGCACTCCATCAGATGGTGTACCATCATAAGCATTCCAGCTGACGAGTCTTGCTGTGCCCCAATTGTAATCTTTCACTTGTGGATTTGAATCGCTTACCTGTATAGCTTTTGCGAATACACCCTTGGGTGCAATCCATACATTAGGCATAACTGAGAAATTAGCCTCGACAAATGAGAATGATGGGGCGTCAAGAGCTTGCTTGATTTGAGTGAAGCTGAGAGTGTCAATGATTACGTTCTCAGGTTTTACAGGAGCTCCATATTTTATGGAAGCCAAGCCGTTGCGCTTATTATTATAGTTGAACAAAGTAAGAGTCATAAGATCTCCTTTCTTCAGGAAACGGCGCTCTTTGCCAAGTGTATTGATATATCTGATCTTCAGATTATTTTCTCGGCCATATCCCTTGGTCAGGCATACAGGTGCATCTTTTCCTAACGGGTCAACGCTCCATATGTCGTATCGGTCGTAGATAAGACATCGTGCATCCGATTCACTCCAGAAGGGAGCCCCATAGCTCTTGCGTACGCTTGGGTGATCGTCATCCTCATTCCAGACGGGATAAGGAATATTTTCGGAAATGTTCACTATCTTGCCAGACGCAATCTCATAAGAAAACCAATTGCCGTCCTTAAACCAATATACAAACTTGTCGTCGGGCGAAAGCCTTGCCGTCTTTTCGTAGATCGTGGCTATAGGACGCCGCTCCCCGGTGTTGATATTTATAATGCTGATCTCTTCCGGTGCATGGGAGTTCCACTGCTGACTGACGATTTCCTTGCTCGGGTCTCGGAGAAGAGCCCAATCAGAATCCCATCTGTTTGGAGGAGCAATTGTAGCGAGCGGATTGGAATCTATAAGTCGATAGTCGCCGGTTGCAATGTCGATCACTACCGGGAATGTCATTTCCTTGAATTCATTCAGATTCTTATTCTCTTGCGGAGGAGTGTATGGAGCGTCCCAACGCCATATATCGAGACTGGGGCGTTCGAAACTTACAAGTGTTGTGTCATCCGGAGCTATCTCGGGTGCAACTCCAATAAGAAGACGCTTGCCGTTGTGGCTGAACGTCGGATGGGAATATTGGTTAATATAGAGAGAAGAATCAATCTTTAGATTATATTCCTGTGGTGATGATGGTTGGTCAGAGAGTGACGTCATGAAGAGCTGCATGCGACGAGTGCCGGTAGTATTACTATCGTTGGTGGCAGTGTATGCCAATTTGGTGCCGTCGGATGAAAAGACAGGGTTCCCATAATATTTTTTCCCCTCATCTATCAGGAATTCTTTCCATTCGGAAAGATATAAGATGCGAATTCCTTTGGTGAAAAGAGTATCCTTATCTTTCGGCTTGCATACTGCCGCGAGTTTCTTGCCGTCTTCACTAAATGAATAATTTCCTATATAAGGAAACACTTTGAACTCACCGGATGTAAGGTTGCGTACGACAAGTGGCAGCCCGGCTTCCTTGTCTTTAAGTTTCATTTGCTTAGTGACGGCGGTATCGCAAGAGGAGTAAGCTACCCAATCTCCTCCTTTTTGACCTATTTTAAATCCTTTTACGAGAGGAATTTTGGATACGGATGCATTTTTGAGATCGACAATAGCCAAAGAGTCCTGAGGCATATCGTAATTTTTCTTTTTGTCGATTTTTGCCTGCCTCGTATCTTTGAAAAGGGGCTTGATATTTGCTATTGCCCACCGGCTATCTGCAGAAAAAGCTATTCCATAGCCTCTCTGAATGTTGATTTCTTTCCCATTAGTAGTATTGCGAAGTGTAAGCACTCCGTCTCCTTCCTGTGGGTCAATGCTAAATGCCGCCCATTTACCATCGTTGCTCAATGAGTGGTTGGAGACTTTTTTCCAATCATCAAAATCCGAATGGCCGAGGGGTTTCTTTGCATTGGCAACAAATCCAATGCATAAAGAGAGGAGAGGAATGACTAACAATCTTTTCATTTTATTTTGTTTAGCTTAATTTTAATTGATGTCCCATACGCTCTTTCTTGGTATGCATATAGAAACGGTTGTATTTGTTAGGCTGCACTTCAAGAGGCACGTTCTCTACGGTCTCAATGCCAAATCCTTCCAATCCTATTCGTTTCATAGGATTGTTGCTCATTAGGCGCATTTTTTTGATGCCGAGAGAATGCAGGATTGAAGCTCCAACTCCATAGTTGCGCTCATCGGCTTTATGTCCGAGATGGAGATTTGCATCTACGGTGTCAAGCCCCTCTTCCTGAAGTTTGTAAGCCTTAATTTTATCCATAAGTCCAATGCCGCGTCCTTCTTGATTGAGATAGACGATGGCTCCTCTTCCTTCCTTTTCTATCAATTCCATAGCCTTATGCAGCTGCTCGCCACATTCGCAACGCATGGATCCAAAGATATCACCTGTAGCGCAGCTGCTATGTACCCTTACGAGAACCGGGTTTCCATCCGACACGTCTCCCTTAATAAGAGCTATATGTTCCAATCCGTTGTCTTTCTCTCTGAAAGGAATGAGGTGGAAATGACCGTATGCTGTAGGCATATCTACTTCTTCTCCTTTTTCGAGCATATTGTCGTTTTCCAGACGATAGGAAATAAGATCACGGATGCTGATGAGCTTCAATCCCCATTCGTCGGCCAGTTGACGCAGTTTAGGAAGACGAGCCATACTTCCATCTTCATTCATGATTTCCATAAGCACACCTGCCGGTTCAAGACCTGCGAGGCGAGCTAGATCGACGGCTGCCTCTGTGTGTCCGGCACGGGCAAGGACCCCGAGATCTTGGGCATAAAGCGGATTTATGTGTCCCGGTCGTCCAAATGTCTCAGGCGTGGATTTAGGGTCGGCAAGAGCGTTCAGGGTTGCTGCGCGATCGTGGGCTGAGACTCCTGTTGAGCATCCTTCCAGTTTATCTACAGTAATGGTAAAAGGTGTGCCGAGCATAGAGGTGTTTTCTTCTACTTGATAGCCAAGGTTGAGTTCCTTGCAGCGTTTCATCGTCAATGGAGCGCAAAGCACTCCACGTGCGTGCTGAAGCATGAAATTCACCTGTTCCGGCGTGATTTTTTCTGCGGCTATGATAAGATCTCCTTCGTTTTCGCGATCCTCATCGTCTACAACAATCACGAATTTCCCATTTTTGAAATCATCTATTGCGTCTTCTATTTTGTCTAATTTAATATTAGTGTCCATAGGTCAAGAATTTATGAATAGCTTATTATTTCAGGAATTTTAAGATAATTGTTCCTGTGGATTTATATCGGATTATAAGAATTAAAGTTTATACAATTCTGAATAGGGAAAAATTTACTGATCCGTAAGCACGATGTTGCTCAAAACCGGGAAGGGAAGAGAAGTCATGCTTGTCGTTGTGCTCAATGATCACGAGGGTTCCCTGCTTCACAAGCGGTGATTGCATGATAAGGCTCGGTATTTCGTCAAATCTTGGATGATCGTAAGGAGGGTCTGCGAAGACAATGTCGTAAGGTTTCTTTGCGGAGGATATAAATTTGAATACGTCTCCGCGGATGACTCTGAGAGCATTGTCAGCGAGTTTCTCCTTTATGCTTCGGATAAAATTAGCTTGTGTTGATGCCATTTCCACCGCTGTGACACTTGCAGCTCCCCTTGAAAGGAATTCAAGGCTGATGGCACCGGTGCCGGCGAAAAGATCGAGCACATCTTTCCCTTCTATATCTTCAATGTTTTCTATAACGTTGAAGATATTTTCTTTTGCAAAGTCGGTCGTAGGGCGAGCCGTGATATTGTGTGGCACGTCAAAGCGGCGTTTGCCGTATTTACCTCGTATGATGCGCATATCTTTTCTTTCTATTGATTGCCAGATAGACCGCAGTAGGAATATCTTTCCCGTCAAGACTATGGCTTTTCTGGCTGATTGATTTAAAATATGGTTGCAGTGTCTTGCCGATGGATTGTCTTGTCTTGCGAAGGCCACTGAAAACTATTTCTGTCTCAGTCGACGCTGCTTCGTAGGTCTGAAGGATATTGAGAATAATATAGCAGATATCTGTTTCTGTTTTCCAGAGATGTGTGGAAGCGCTCAGGAGTTCTCCACGGCAAAGAAGGATAATGTCGATTGAGTCCTGGCGGATATCAAGCAGGCATTTGAAAGCTTCATGAGGTTGCCGGGAGGCTTCTTTCAGAAGTGTCTGTTGGCTCCAGATGCGTGCCCCGGGGAAAGATCTCTGCATGAATGATTTCAGACCGGGGATCAGCATGAATGCACACTTATATTCCCCGAGATCGTTGACCATCACATCGAGAATATCACCTCCATAGACTGTGGTATATGCATCGGCGCAATCCTCATCAGTTGGATAAAGAGATGCCGGCAACCAGAGCTGGCGGTCGCACTCCACAATAATATCTGCCGAGTAGTCGTCAAGCACTGTTGGATTGTCATAGACTGTATCTTCAATTTTTGCCAAGAGTCCTTCTTCAGAGGGTTGCCAAGATACATTAGTGATGACTCGAGGGGCTGCTCCGACTGATTCATCCGGAAGGAGCCAGGCACCGAAACTATGTTTTGATATGTCGACGGCAAGATGCCACTGACCTGTGTCAAGGAAGTCAGAACGCATGCCGGTTTGGGGTATTTGTGCACTCATACTGCAAAATTAACAATAAATCCGGCTAAAAACAACTTATCTCTTGCCTGTTTCACATTTTTTTTTCAACTTTGCACTATGATAAGTGTAAAATCATGCGAAAATGAGTCTTTGAATCGCAAAATCGTGCGATTGACGGTGCCTACGATTGTCAGCAATATATCTGTGCCTTTGTTAGGGCTATGCGATACTGCTGTTGCCGGACATATGGGTGAGGCGCGTTTTCTGGCTGGTATGGCTATAGGGTCAGTAATGGTGACTACTATGTATTGGCTCTTTAGTTTTCTGAGAGCAGGCACGTCGGGACTGACTGCCACACATTATGGAGCTTCCGATAAGGAAGGAATGGGTGTCAGCCTTAGGAATGCAATGACGTTGGCCATAGTGATAGGAATGTTGCTGATGGCGATTCAATCACCGATGCTCGGGCTTCTTCAGAAATTAATGGGAGCTACTCCGGAGACAACCGAACTTTCCGGAGAATATTTTTCGATATGTATTCGTGGGGCTGTGCCCATGATGGTGCTGACTGCCTTGACGGGTTGGTTTATAGGAATGCAATCTACAGCCACTGCTATGGCTGTCAATATTGGTATGAGCATTCTGAATGTGGTAGCAACTCTGACATTTGTATATGGGTTTGGCATGGGATATAGAGGGATTGCCTTGGGAACGGTCACGTCACAATGGCTTATAATGATTCCCGCATTATGGATTGCGTGGCGCATTTGCAAAAAGAATGACATTAACATTGAAACAGACCGAATTTTTTTGGATCTAAAGGAGTGGAAGCAGATGCTCAATGTCAATTCCAATCTCTTTTTCCGGTCAGCATGTCTGATTGCATTGACAATGATGCTTTATGCCTATAGTGCCAGACTTGGAGATGTTGAAGTAAGTTCGAATGCAGTTATCAACCAACTTTTCCTATTCTTCTCCTATTTCATGGATGGATTTGCCTTCACAGGGGAGGCTCTGACAGGCCGATATGTTGGTGCCGGCGACTTTAGGATGCTTCG
>CAYNPB010000031.1:0-20168 GCA_964399005.1 uncultured Sangeribacter sp. | reverse complement strand
AAGGACCTTTTGACCAAAGCATCTTTCACGCTGCAAAGATAAAGTGAGATATTTAAGAGCTTGCGAAGTTGAGTAAATTATCCGTATCTTTACTAAATTTAATTAAGTGGCCCTCACGAGAAGGATCAGCGGCATATAAGTCAAGCTCGTAGGAAGATTCGTTAGTTTGCCTGTAATAGTAGTTCCAACCGGTTTGTTCTCGAATGAAAGTCGATTCTGGCGAGGCGACACCCCGGTATGACGCAGATGCATCATCATCTCCCTCGGCGTTGCAAATGATATAGTCCGCTCCCACTTTTCAATAATCTTGTCGGAGACCGCGGCATAGTCTTCAGCCGACCTGTAGATGATCGGGCATGGTCTTACAGCATCAAGCTCGTGAAGATTCCCCTTTACAAAAGTTGAGATGATAGCAAATCCTCCGGGATTAAGATGCTTTCTGACAGTGCCAATAAATCCAACCGGATCAGAAATCCATTGAATAGTGGATGCGCTCAAAATTGCATCGTATGTCTCGTCAGTAGTTTTAAGCCACTCCTCCACATCCGCTGCTATATAATTCTCCTTTTCAGCGATACCAAACATGGGAAGCTTAAAAAGATCAACGTATGTCGCGCTCTTTGGAGTCAGTATTTCTTTCCAGACCTTAGTCAGCTGGCCTCCCCCTACGCCTATCTCAAGAAGAGATGTTACCGGCTCCACCTTGCCATCCAACAAAGATTTAAGCTCGGCTCCCATCTTCTCACATATTTCTGCCTGCACTACAGCATGTTTTCCATATGTAGACTGAGCTCTCTCAAAGCTTTCGCATATCTTTCTTGTGTCAGGTATGCATTCTTTTACTATCTTGGCAATATCTACGGCATGAGGTCCGTCATAAGAAACAGTTACAGTCTCTTCATGAGTGTCCCAATATGCAGATAGATTGCCATAGGGGAAAATATTATCTTCTTTGGCAATATAAGCCTTGTCAAAATTTATAAATGTCCTTACTCCCGACTCCTTTGAAAGTAAAGCAATATGCCGAAGTTCCTCTTTCAAATTCTCAATGTCCGGTGTTGAAGGCAACTTATGTTTTAATTTCTCATAATCCATGCGGCTGCCGGCCATTCGGATATGAAACTTCATCAGCGATCTTACATTCAAGCCATCAAGAGTACCGTAATAGATATTCTCGGGAATACCAAATTCATCTGATACCGGATTGGGACTTCCGCAAATGGCAATTCTTGCCGCAGCATTGACATTACTCTGAGCTGCAGCATAGACCCCAAGCGAATAAGCAAAGACATAGATGGTCGAGTACTGCGACGGTAGCTCCGGCATCGTCATGTCGCGATAATCGCTTATGACAGCAGTGTCCCAACCATCGACAATGCAATCACTATAATACCGGGCATCAGTAGACCATCCCGCAAATAAAAGTATGAGGCGCGTCTCCGCGCCTCTTTTTATAAATTCTATCTTCACTGCAAGTTATTTGTCTTAGAAGAAGTATGCAAGATTAATCCTGAACCCATCGGCACGTGCTGAAAGATTTTCAAGTTTTACTGTCCTGGTGGCATAGCTGAGTCCCCACAGATATCCGACAGTCACCTGAAATTTCTGAAACAGCTCGCATCCGATACCAAAGTCAAGAGAGACAGTACCCACCGGTTGCTCCAATGCCTTGCAATTTCCGGCTACGTTGAATCCGAAAACAGGTCCGGCAAATGCCAGAGGAGCGATTGTCTCTTCTATACCTTCAAGACGGGTATATTTAAATCTCAGGTGGAGGGGAATGTTGATGGTGTGAAGCATCACATTTTGGTTGCCAAAACCATCACTCCTCCACACAGGCCATTGCCCGAAATTGATCTTCGCACTACGCATTCCGTATGTGAGACCGGCGTCAACACCAAATCCAATACCCGGAATCATGACTTCAGCCATTATTCCTGCATCGAAACTCGTGCGCATATGAGTCTCAAGCAGAGGCTCCTTCCAATGAAAATTATTGAAATTTACGCTTGCAGTAGGGCCCCAACGGAGTTCTGCATTAGCACTTAAGCTAATTACGATGGCCAGCAGGGCCAATACAAGTTTCTTCATCAATCAATTGTGTGTTTTAGAACAGATAAGCGGCTGTGAGTGTCCAGTAATTCTTCTTTGCTTTCATATCCTTCGCATTGATAAATGAAGAAGCATCAGACGACAAATAAGGAACATAATCTACATATTTCATCACATTGTTCAGACCGAAGCAATAGCCGGCTTCTATCTGAAGATGCTTGAGCAACTCTACGCCAATACCTACATTCCAACCTACTTCACATGTTTTGCTCTTGATATCTTTGAGAGTATTCTTGTTGAGAGCAAAAAGGAAGTCCGGACCGGTATAGATCATCGGCTTAATTATATTTCCTACTACCGGAACTCCTATTTTCCATTTCAGGTTGATTGGAATGTCAATGAAGTTCTTATTGTCGTAGTATTTCTTTTCAGCTGCTGTGAGATTCTGACGAGCATAGAGGATAGATGCATCAGCACCAATATTGATGATGGGCACTGTGAACTCAGCCATCACACCGGCCATCCAACCGGTCTGGTTGCTCTGATCTTGGAGCTCAGCTTTGGCATCTTCCCAATTCTTAATCTTGTAGTTAAGCTTATTGAAGTTTAGACCGGCCTTTACACCGAAACGGAAATCTGCAGAAGCATATCCGAATGAGAAGATGGCTACCATGGCCACCAAAAGAGCTTTGTGGAATGTCTTCATAATTGCTTTCGTTTGAGTTAAATATTTCTTTTAGGTTTTTAGGTTTTTGCCTGATAAATCGGCTTATTTCTTGCCAATTCAGTTGCAAAGTTAATAAAATTCTTGAACAAGTCAAAAAAAAATTGTAACTTTGCATAGATTTTGAAAGCTGATAGCCCTAAATCTCCTTATTCCGTGATGGACGGTCGCTCTGACGGATGGCTCCCCCAGCTCCATAAACTAATAAAACCTACGTCATTAGAGGACACCAAACATGGAAGTATCTATATCCAAACAGCAACTTGCAGCTCTCCCCGCAGCCCAATTTCATGGCACCATCACGGTGGTAGACAATCCCGATTCGGTGGAAAGGGCTGTGTTGAAGCTTCGGCAATCAGATCTTATCGGGTTTGATACGGAGACTCGCCCTTCGTTTAAGAAAGGGCAAATTTTCCATGTGGCTCTGCTCCAACTATCTTCCGACAAAGAATGCTTCCTTTTCCGCCTTAATAAAATAGGAATGCCCGAGTGCCTTAAGGATATACTTGAAGATAAGAATTTGCTCAAAGTGGGTCTTTCGATTCATGACGATTTCAGAAATCTCCGTAAGAAATATGACTTCGAACCGGATGGGTTCGTCGACCTTCAACAATTCGTAACACAATGGAAGATTTCTGACAAGAGTCTTACAAAGCTCTACGGAATCCTCTTCGGCAAGCGCATTTCCAAATCGCAACGACTTTCCAATTGGGAAGCTGACCAGCTGGCAGATGCCCAGCAAAACTATGCTGCCCTTGATGCTTATGCTTGTGTCAATATCTACAGACATCTACTATCAGGAAAATTTAATCCGGAAGATTCGGAATATCTAATAGAACACAAGGAGGAAGAAGAAAATGAGAAAATATAAATATATCTGGCTCCCGACGTTGCTGGCCATCTACTTTGTGTTCATGACCGTATATTTCGGCCTTGACCTTCTGCGATCGGGAGAAAATCTTAGATTTTGGGGCACTATAGGAGCTGAAATGGCGGTGCTTATTGCTCTTGTGTTTTTCCTTAAAAAGAGAGAAAAGCTTCGGATGGAAAGAGAAAGGGATATGTCTGATCATTCGCGAGAGAAATAAACGAAACGGTAAGAATGATCTACGAAGATATCCTCCGCAGTCTCGAATCTGAACATAGACTGCGCACTATTCCTGATTCGCAAAATGGCCTTGACCTCATAAGCAATGACTATATGGGTTTGGGCTCATGCCACTCAGCCTCTGCCTCCCGACTTCTCCAAAGAGACCAAAGGGAGCATTCTAAATTGGAGAAACGTCTTGATAGCCTATACGGAAAGCGTACATTGTTGATGAATTCCGGATATCACGCAAATGTCGGGGCTCTATCATCGCTATCTATTCCAGGCACTTTGATAGTGAGCGATAAACTCATCCACGCCTCCATGATAGATGGCATTAGATTGGGTAATGGAGACACTGCTCGCTTTGCACACAATGACATGGCAATGCTTAGGAAAATATTGGAGAAGAAAGCTCAACAATATAAATCTATAGTAATCGCTGTAGAATCTGTCTACAGTATGGACGGCGATCTGGCACCGCTCCAAGAACTCGTAGAGATTAAGAAGGAATTCCCAAATGTCCTCCTTTATGTGGATGAGGCTCATGCTTTCGGAGTATTTGGAGAAAAGGGGCTCGGATTGGCCGAAGAACTCGGACTTCTACCGGAAATCGACATTTTGATCGTCACACTCGGAAAAGCTGCCGCCGGCTACGGAGCCTTTATAGCCACTTCCCCTACACTACACTCCTACTTTGTCAACTCAGCCCGTAGTTTCATTTTCTCCACTGCCCTCCCGCCATCCCTCATAGAGTGGGACGCAAACATGATTGAGAGACTTCTCTCAATGACTGAAGAGCGCAAGCAACTTCGCAAAATGTCTGAATGGTTTCGAAAAGAAATCGAAAATATCACCGGACTCGAATGCCAAAGCCGTAGCCAAATTATTCCAATTCATGCAGGGAGTGCGGAGAAAGCAATTGCGATGGCGGCTGCTCTCCGTAGCGCAGGCATCGACGCCCTTCCAATCAGACGCCCGACCGTGGCAGCCGGCACCGAAAGACTACGTCTTTCCCTCTCAGCCTCCCACACTCTCGAAGACTTAAACAAAGTCCTCGAAGCCCTCAAATCCTCGCTTTAACAAAATTACTTTAACCGGACTGGTAGGGACGTACGGCTCCTGCTTCCGCAAGAGTGTCTCTTTTTATGTATAGGTATAAGAGCGCCTCGTTTATGAATAGGTATGCAAGCTAAGTTCTCCATCCCGCTCAAGTATTGCATACGAGCATGTCTTTATCCATTCCCCAAGCACAGTTAAATCGCAGGTGTCACTCAGTTCAATCTGTTTCAGAATATGCAGATGCCCGTAGATGAAATGATTGATGTCGGGATGCTGTGCTAAGTAATCTTTAGAAAAAGATTCGAGTTTGTCAAGGAGTGGATGCCAGT
Source organism: uncultured Sangeribacter sp. (assembly GCA_964399005.1). GTDB lineage: Bacteria > Bacteroidota > Bacteroidia > Bacteroidales > Muribaculaceae > Lepagella. The sequence continues at coordinate 14,914 of CAYNPB010000031.1, read as the reverse complement.
CTTGTCCGGCTTCTCGCCCTGTCTCCCGGCTATGGTGACTCCAACGATAGGCAAAAGGCACTGTCCATCGGGGATGTATGGCTGAATATAAGAACTGGCACGTCTTTGAGCGAAACAAAGAGCGTAGGAATCGGAAACTCCACGGATGCTCACCTACTCCATCGCCATGAGACATGAATATCTTTTTGCCATATATTTCCTCAACTATGCTTCCGTCGATTACCCTTATTCCAAGTTCATTTGGTAGATAATCGAAAATCCAGATATCATGATTGCCTATAAGCCAAGTTATCTTAATGCCTGCATCAGAGAGCTCGGCAAGTTTTCCGAAAAACCTGACGAAACCTCTCGGCACCACATACCGATATTCATACCAATAGTCTAAAATATCTCCAAGCAAATAGATGGCCTCGGCATCCCCTTTTATGGAGTCGAGAAAAGACACAACTCTCCGCTCCGATTCTTTCGAATCGGGGAAATAGGGAGCACCGAGGTGCAAGTCGCTCAGGAAATAGGTTTTCACAGGAATCCAAGTTCGAGTTTTGCCTCTTCCGACATCATCGACTGATCCCAGACCGGATCAAAAACGAGTCGAAGATCTACCTTTTCGGGGCCTTCGATGCTTACGAGTTTCTGACGCACGTCTTCGAGAATGAAATCAGCTGCCGGGCAACTCGGAGCAGTAAGTGTCATATCTACATGAAGGGTCTTTTTGTCAACTTCATAGTCGATCTTATAAATGAGACCAAGATCGTAGACATTCACCGGTATCTCCGGGTCAAAAACCGTACGAAGCATCTCGATTGCCTTTTCTGTCACACGGAGTTCCTCTGCAGTTTTTTCTTCTATATTGGTTTTTTCTTCTGAATTTTCCATAATCTAAATATTAATGCATAATTAATAATGCACCATGCTCAATTTATTTAATTGATAAGATGATGAAGCCGATATTCGGTATAAATTAAATATCCATTTAATTCAGCCTTATCATTGTTAAAACATAGAATTAAGGAGATTAGTTGTGGATCTGACGCAGGATTTTGATCAGTTTGCGGGCGAGAGTGCGAACTTGCTCGTCGGAAACTGCGAGATAAGGAGGCATCAGATAGGCGTTATGGGCAAACGGACGTATCCAGACTCCCTCTTCTACACACATCTTCTGAAATTCTCCAAGCCAAGTGATATATTCATGAAGTTCTACCACTCCGATACCTCCAAGCACCCTCACATCCTTAACGAAAGGAAGATCTGCAGCTGGAGCAAGCTCTTCGTTCAGTATTGTCTCTATCTGCTTTATTCTCTTTTGCCATGGACTTTTAAGCAGCAAACGGATACTGGCTATTGCCACAGCACATGCCAAGGGATTTCCCATGAAAGTAGGTCCATGCATGATGCATCCGGCTTCGCTCGAGGATATCATCTCTGCCACTTTCTCCGATGTGGCCACTGCAGAGAATGTCATATAGCCTCCGGTCAAAGCCTTTCCGATTAGCATTATGTCCGGTTCCACTCCTGCATGTTCCCATGCAAAGAGTTTACCGGTGCGTCCGAACCCGGTAGCTATTTCATCAAAAATTAGCAGAATCCCCCGTTTGTCGCATTCCTTTCGGAGTTCTCGAAGATATTGTGGATTATAAAAGCGCATTCCTCCCGCTCCTTGCACTATCGGTTCAAGTATTACAGCCGCTATTGTGTCGCCATGCTTTTCGAGTAGCTGGCGCATCGATTCAAAATCCTTTGGATCCCATTCGTCGTGAAAGCCACATTGGGGGGCATCTGCAAAGAAACGTACCGGCAGAGCAGGACCAAAAGCCCCATGCATTCCGGTGACCGGATCGCATACAGACATAGCATTCCAAGTGTCGCCATGATATCCGCTTTTAATGGTAGCAAAATTCGTTCGTTTAGGGTCATTCTGGGCTTGGACGGCCATCTTCATCGCTACTTCCGTTGCTACCGAGCCGGAATCTGCATAAAATATTCTATTCATCGAAGGAGGAAGAATATCAAGCAGCAATTTGCCAAGTTCTATTGCCGGCTCATGAGTAAGACCTCCAAACATAACGTGGCTCATCTTTGCCGTCTGATCCGATATTGCTTTGTTGAGCAACGGATGATTGTAGCCATGTATGACACACCACCATGATGACATTCCGTCGATCAATTCGCGCCCATCTTCAAGAGTTATAATGGCTCCTTCGGCATGGTCAACCTTATAGGTCGGCAGTGGATCGTGGGTCGATGTATATGGATGCCAGAGATGATCTCTGTCAAAAATATCGTTAAGCATAATACGAATAATGCATAATTCATAATTCAAAGAGCATAATTAGCTTCATACAAGCAAAAAAGCATCCATGAAAATATGAAATTTTTAATACATTCTTATTTGTTGATTTTTTCTTTACAAAATTACTAAATAATTGGGAATTGGGAATTAAGAATTGAGATTTTTTTTAAGAAATTTGCGCTCCCACCACCCCAGCGTCTTGCTCATTATGCATTATGCATTATGCATTAAAAAAAAGGGCCTAACCACCACGGTCCGGCCCAATTTATGAGTTTCTACAGGTAAAAAATCTTAAGGTAAAAAGATTGTTTAGATTCTGAGTGCAAAGATAAGGCATTTTTTCTCAGTTTCCAAATAATTTTTGACAAAATGTCATAAATATGTTGCATAACATATAATCAGACCTACATTTTGACAAAGGAGAGCCAAAAAAACTTGCAAATTTATTAAAAATATGCTCTACAACATAAAAACTAAAATCATTATTCGGACCTCAGATGATCGATAGGATTTGAACGCGCCACCCGGACTGTGTTGAAGATGACGACACCTGTTATCAATATCAACAGCAACAGCAGGCAACCTATCATGCTGATTGGAGATAGCGAAACTTGATCCGTAAACTGCTCAAGCCAGTGCTGACCGATTATCATGGCTGCGGCTCCTCCTAATAGCAGTGACGAAAGTGCCACTTTAAGGACATCTATGCAGAATAGACGCACTATCTTCTTTGATGAGGTGCCATTCACCTTGCGTATTGCTATTTCTTTTGCACGCCGGTTTACCTCATCTGCCACATATCCTATCAGACCGATCAATGCTATCAGTATTATTGTAATGCCTACTACCATCACCGAAATTCCAAACTTCTTGATGTCGCCTCGCTTCGCCTCTATGCGCATCTTATAGGGTGTAATATAGATGTCCTCCCCATCGTTGATAGAGTCAAGCACCTTCTGTGCTGCTGAAAGATTTTCAGGTGTCAGTTCACTAAACCTGATATAGACTTGACTCCTGACTTTATTAGTAGGAAAGAATACAGCTGCACGTTTATCAGCATTCTCATTTTCGAAGCCACCTTTGCGTATATTTCCTATTACTCCTACGATAGTGAAGGGCACAAGTCTGCTGGCATGTCCGGTGCAATAAATATTCTTACCAATTATATCAGTATCAGTTTCTCCAAAATTTTTCTGAAGAATCTCTATCATGCGCTCCTCAACTATGATTTCGTTGATAGTGGAATCCGGATACTCACTGAAGTTTCCACCCTGCTTGAACTCTACTCCCATGACTTCGAACAATTCACGATTCACTTTTTCCATATCTCCTATATTGATATTGTCGTTCTCGTGCCCTTCAGTCCAAATATTATTGCCTGATGGCCATGCTGTTGGGTCAGTATCGGAAGTTGCCACTTTCTCAATGAATGGAAGTTTACGCAATTCTGTCATAACGGTTGCCGTCTTCTCAGCAGACATGGGGTTTCGATAAAAAGTGGCTATGTTTTCATAGTCGACTCCCATATCAATATTTCCTATCATGTCATATTGACGCCCGATCAAAACGAGAAGGCACATTATCAGACCTGTAGCAAAAAACTGCACAGCCAATAATATCAATTTCCATGTGCGCCGCCCGTATGTGGCCGGCCGGAATGCCTGAGCCACTGGAGTCCTACTATATATCACCGAGGGGATTATTCCGGTTATAATGAGTAGCCCTCCACACACCAGTCCTTCCACAATCCACACTCGTCCGGTTGAGAAAAGTTCTTTGGGAGAATATCCGAGAAGTTCCTTGCACAGATTGGAAAAGCAGAACGCCAGAAGGATGGCAAGCCCTAAAGAAACAATTAGAAAGAATATGCTCTCACTCATGACTCTGAGAAATATTGACTTCCGTCCGGTTCCGAAACATTTGCGGATAGCCATTTCTTTTCCTCGCGCCGCCAACTGACCAATCACGATTAGCAGGTAGTTAAGACCGGCACACATCAGCATCACTATAGCCAGCATTCCAAGCATCCACGACATTGTCTTTACTCCATCTTGTCGGCTATACGAACCTTCCATTGGACGCACCCACATACGAAAATCAAGGTATCTGAAGGCGTCTTCTTCGTCAATGACAGTCTTCAAGTGCTCCACCATCTTATCGCTGACTTTTTCAGGATCTGCACCTTTTGATAGAAGCGCATAACTTGAATATCGGTCATTTCCAAGAAGGTTTTCACTCCCGTCATACATGAGTTTCTTAATAGTTGGCAGTGCAAGATATACGCCATTTTTGATAGTGGAGTTTAGGGGAAAATCTTCATAAACTCCTCCTATGTTTGCCTTAAAAGCATCTCCCCACTCCACAATTGAAAAACTTTCCCCTATTACGTCTCCTCCAATCTTCTCGGCAAGCGAACGGGGAATCATGACTTGATTTTCTACAGCCAGAATTTCATGCGGGTTGCCTGCCAATATTGGTGTCGGAAGCACGTCATATAGACAAGTGTCGGCTAAAATCATACATGGAATTTCAAATTTTCTGCCATCTTCAAGCTTGATTACAGCCTCATTTGTGACGTTGGTGAAGCGTGTGGCCTTTTCTATCTCAGGTATATTCCGTTGTAATTCCGGAGCTGAGCCTCCGGGAGTGTGAGGATATTCTTTAAACTCCCCATTTTGCACCACACTCTCAGTGATGTGATAGATGCGGTCGATATTAGGAAAGAAGGAGTCATAACTCTGCTCAAAATATATCTTTGCCACGAGTAGAAATCCTACTGCAAGTCCTAACGAAAGGCAAAGTATCTTTATTAGATTCCGACGAAGGTCGGACGTAAAAAACTTAAACATAGCTTCATATCATTTGAAGATTATCTACTATCTGTCCGTCATAGAGGTTGATAATTCGGTCTGCTACCGATGCATCTCTGTGTGAGTGTGTCACCATTACTATCGTGGCACCCTCTTTGTGAAGCTCAGAAAGAAGTTGCATCACCTCAGCACCATTCTTAGAATCAAGATTTCCGGTAGGCTCATCGGCAAGAATCAAACCCGGTTTCCCTACAATTGCTCGCGCTATAGCTGCTCTTTGCTGCTGTCCGCCCGACAATTGCGACGGATAGTGCTTAGCCCTATGCGAGATACCCATGCGTTTCAGAGCCTCGTCTACCCGCTTATTTTTCTCTTCTCGTGAAAGCGGAAGATTATTGAGTGGCAGCATGACATTGTCGCGAACGGTCATCGTATCTATAAGATTAAACGACTGGAATATGAATCCTATGTGTCCCTTTCTATAGTCGGTGCGCCCACTTTCCTTAAGATTTGCCACTTCTTTTCCATCAAGCTTATAGCTTCCGGATGTCGGATTGTCGAGCAGCCCAAGAATATTCAAAAGGGTTGATTTGCCACAGCCGGAAGGTCCCATAATGGCTACAAACTCTCCATCACTGATTGTAAGCGATACGTTTTTGAGCGCTACTGTCTGAACAGTGTCAGCACGAAATACTTTTTCTAACTTTTCAATTTGAATATTCATAATTGTCAGAGTTAATTATAGGGCCTATAGGCCGTATAAGCCCCATATATGTATAATAATTCTATTTTTCTTTTTCTTTAGTCATTAATCTTTATCCGATCCGCTTCCCCAAAGTCATTATAAGAGCTGACGATGACTTTCTCTCCGGGCGCGAGTCCTTCCAGCACTTCATAATATCGTGGATTGCGTCTGCCAAGTGTCACTGTCCGCTTTAGGGCACTCTTTCCGTCCGGTTCGAGCACATATACGTATTTTCCACCTGAGCTTTGAAAAAACGTACCTTTTTCAATCATTATGGCATTTGAAGAATTTCCAAGTTGAATATCTACAGGATAAGTCTGCCCGACCCTCGGTTTCTCCGGTGTATTCCCACTGATAAGCAAATCTGCTTTAAACGACCCGTTGACGACTTCCGGATAAACCTTTGCCACAGTTACATCAAACTCCTTTCCTTGTCGGCTTGCCTTCCCTTGCAGACCGGGTTCGACGCGGTCAATGTAATGCTCATCGATTTGCACTGTCAGTTTGTAATTGTCAAGGATGTTGATTTGTCCTACCTGCTGACCTGCTGATATATTTTGCCCTATTTCAGCGGTTAGACTTCCTAGTTGACCGCTATGAGTAGCTCTGACATTTAGATTATCTGCTCTCTGTCGCACCAACATGAAGTTTTCTTGCATATTGTGAAGACTTTCACGCATCATTGCAACTTGCACTGAGCGATAGGCTGAGTCCTGACGCAGACGCTCTTCAAGCAGACGGAGATTTTCTTTCGCCAATTCGTAATCTTCCTGTGCAATGAGGCATTCCTCACGCGATGTGAGATCCTCTTTATAAAGAGAATTCTGTTGCTCTGCAATGCGACGTTTCCTATTTATTTCAGTCCTTGCTGAAAGAATATCACGCTTCACTTGCAGGCGATTGTTTTCCATGGCAAGTTCTGTGTCGCGTAGCATGTTCTGTTTCTCTGCAAGTTGAGATTCCGAGTCAAGAATCTGCTGTCTGAGAAGAGGATTCCTGAGAGTCAGGATTATATCCCCCTCATTGACCATAGCTCCTTCTTCCATAAGTTTCTGGTCGACAATTCCGGTTTCGAGTGCAGAAACCTGCACAATCACTCCTGTTTCAACTTTTCCCGATAGATGAATGTAATCGTTAAACTCACCTTCTGTCACCTCACGAATCACAAGGTTTGTTTCATCAGTCTTATAAGATGTGGTTTTCGTTGCAAAAATTGCCCAAATGATAGCCACAGACAAAACTATTATGATAGCTGTCGGGATAGCATATTTCCGCAGTCGCGGGTATTTTCTTTTAATTTCAGTATCCATATTTATATGTAAGTGTTAAGAGTCAAGTGTCAAGAGTCAAGACCCAAGCAATGTTAGATCATAGACAATTCATCATTCATCATTTATCATTAATCATTTATCATTGATCAAAGGGTAGCCTTGGTAGTATCGGAGTGTGATTTCGGAGATTGTGCGTTGGATTCGTTTTCCTACAAGATTCGCTTCAGCAACAGCCAATTTTGAGGAAGATGTATATAAATCCAGGGCTGAAACGGCTCCGAGTTCAAATTTTTTACGCATTGCCTTGTATGCAAGCTGTTCGGCATTCAGTCTTGTAGTAGCAGCTTTAAGCTCTTCTATCGCTGCTTCATAATCAAGGTGTGCTTCTTCTGCCGCTTGATCAAGCTGATATTTAGTTTGTTCAAGACGAAGTTTGCTTTCTTGGAGCTGTATCGAAGCCTTCTTTACCTTGTTTGCTGTTGAAAGTCCGTCAAAAATTGGAAGAGAAAATGAAAGACTGAAATATTCTCCCATGTTGTCACGAAATTGGCGAGCGAATGATGGAATTTCCATCTTCATGCCCATCATGCGATAATAAGATGTAGATATACCGGCTCCAAATGATATTCGTGGACTGTAGCCCCCTTTAGCAGCCCTGAGATACATAGCGTCCTCCTTTATAGCCATTTCGGCTTCCTCTATTTCCGGAAGCGTCCGAATAGCTTCTGAAGAGAGTAGATAGTTAGGATCATCTATTACATTTAGCAAGACTTCTGACTCGGGCATTCCCATTGAAGTGCGCAATGTCAGATGAGCTTTCTTTAGAAGATTCTGTTGATTTACCAATTCATAGATATCAGCTGAGACTATGGCTTCAAGTTCTGCTACATCTGCTCCACTCTTAGTTCCAAGTTTGTGTGAATGGCGTGCGGCTTCAAGATCTGTTGAGTCTCGCTGAAGCTGTCGCTTCATTTGATCTACCATTGCTTTGCAGTATGAGATATTGTAGAAACTTTTGATAACTTCGAGTGAAACTCGATCTTCTTCTGCAAGTTGCGATTTTTGCTTCCTTAGTTCAGCCGCTTTAAGAGCTTTTAGATTGTTGATACGCACGAGTCCATCGAAAAGCGGAAGTGACATTTCAAGGCCGAATCCTGTTCCTAATGTCTTTTTATTATCGTAGGTATTTGTTTCGGGGTCGATATTGCGTCCGAAACTCAGACTTCCGCTGCTTCCAAAACCAATGTAAGGCATAAGATCGGATGCTGCTATACGCTTTGATGCACCAGCCATCTCAGTCTCAAGACGATTTATCCTATTTGAATGTGCATGAGCACGCGCATAGATAAGACAATCATTGAGTGTCATCGGCTCTTCTTTTTCAGATTCCTCTGCATATACACTCTGCAAAGGCATCAGCATGGAAAGCAGTGGCAATATAATGTTTATTTTTCTCATATCTCTAATGTTGATTTGTCATTTACACCGGCAAAATTACTGCCACTTGTAGAAGTTGCAAAAAAATGCTTGAAAAATCGCATTTTCCCAATTCATTTTGTCTAATTTTTCGACACCCTGCCAATTATTTCGACACTAAAAAAATTATTATTTGGAACTTCTCTAAAAACATCTTACCTTTGCATAAACAAACACAAAAAATTCTGATGAAAGAGAAATTATTGATTATAGATGATAATGCAGCTGTCAGGGCTACACTCAAATTGCTGCTTGAAGATTTTTTCCAAGAAGTCGATGCTATAGAAAATCCATCGTTGATGGCTACTCTTTCATCTCCCGGCAGCTATGACGCTATCCTCCTCGATATGAACTACGATAATGGTGCCCTTGATTGTAAAGATGGCCTTTTTTGGCTCGGAAGGCTAAAGAGTCTTCCAAACCCTCCTGCTATCGTTGTGATAACTGCTTTTGGTGACGTAGAAATTGCAGTGAAAGCTATGAAACTTGGAGCAGAAGACTTTATCACCAAACCTTGGGATAATGATCTCCTTATCGAAAAACTAAAGAAAGCAATTTCAAAAAACCGACAACTCCGACAAGACATGGAGGCGGCTCGTCGTGCTTCACAACTTGAAGCTGCAGAAACCGAACGACTAAGCCTCACACTCGATGAGATTAAAATGCGACATATCCGGAGTGTAATCGACAGTTGCGGAGGAAACCTCTCTGCCGCAGCACAGCAACTCGGAGTAAACCGTCAGACATTGTATAATCTGCTGAAGAGATGAAACGCTTTAGACTGAACATCGCTTTGCTGTTAGCAGCAATTGCCATAAGTGTAGCGGCTGCTTCAATACTTTTCTTCTATGGATTATGGCCACAGGCGTGTCTGACTCTCATTATTACTATCGCATCTGTTTTTTGCATTTGGCAACTCCAATCACGACTCATAGGCACTATGTCGACTTTCGTGAATGCTCTTGAAATGAATGATACCACCACAAGAGTCAAATTAGATGGAGATCACGAACTGAAAAAGATGTCTGAGTCTATGAATAGAATCTCTGAGCTTTATAGGGAGAATATGAAAGAATTGCAGACTCGAAAACTGTATTATGACAGGGTTCTCCGCATAATGACACATGAAATGCGCAATGGTATCACACCTATCTTGGCTATCTCTGCCGACATGGTGGCAAAACCGGATCGCTATCAAGGCTCCAAACTATCAGAAGCAACCAAATTGATTAATTCTCAAGCAGAAGGTATACATAGATTTCTTGAATCCTATTACAAATTGACTCATCTTCCGGAGCCCAAATTAGAATTTATAAAAGCCGGTGATTATTTCCAATCTTTGAAACGCCTGTTTAAAGCTGAACTTGACAACAGAAACTTGCCGGAGGATATCGTTTCGTTTACAGTCCCGGAGGAAATGGAACTGAACATTGATCCATCACAGATTAATCAGGTGATGGTCAATCTTCTTCGCAACGCCTTGGATGCACTACCTGCTGATGGAGGTAAAATAGAAATAGTGCTGACCATTTCAGACTCCAGGCCTTATCTGACAGTAAAAGACAATGGCACCGGAATGTCACAAGACGCAATCAACAATCTCTTCCAACCTTTCTTTACCACAAAACCGAATGGAAGCGGAGTTGGCCTATCCATATCCCGCCAGATAATCCGAAAACATGGCGGCGACATTCAAATCCAATCACAACCAACAAAAGGCACCACTATCTTCATCACCCTCCCCTGACATAACTTCTTAAAGTGAATTTGAGTAGTAAGCACGCTCCGCGTGCGTCATTTATTGTCTTTTTTCACATGAAACTGAGTAGTAAGCACACTCCGCGTGCGTCATTTATTGTCTTTTTTCACATGAATTTGAGTAGTAAGCACGCTCCGCGTGCGTCATTAAGCGTCATTAAGCGTCAGCGTCAATTTTTTTATACTTGAATGTCACCTTTCGTCAATTCAGTGTGTCATTAAAGTGAGACGTCTCGAATAAATAACATTAAAAACATAGTTAAACACTTAGAATTATGGAAGATATTTTAGTCCCTATCTTTTGCGGATGTGTTCTGCCGATTGCAATAGTGCTCATCATTGCACTTAGGAAGATGAACGATCAAAACAAACGTACTCAAATCATCATCAAGGCCATCGAAGCCAACAAGGATGTAGACACCGACAAACTTATCGAATCACTCAAGAATCCACAAAAAACTCCATTAGAAATTCTTAATGGTCGACTTCTACGCGGGTGCATGTATTCGCTGATTGGTCTCGGATTGATTATCATCGGAATCATTAACTTGGCTACCGGCTCTGATTTTAGTGCTGATCCCGTAACAGTGCCTTCTATCTTCGGAGGAATCTCCTTAGCAATAGGAATCAGCTATCTTATTGTCTACTTCGTAAGCCGTAAGCAATACATTCCTGCTGAAAAAGAATAAACATGACCCGCGAGCAGTTCATTTCAAATGTAGAAGGGACACAAAAAGCTTTCCGACGCTTTCTTGTGGCCCTCTGCTGCGGAGATCATGCACTTGCCGACGACATTGCTCAAGAGTCTTACATCAAAGCATACCTTTCCTGCGATAGCATCAAAAGTCCTGAAAAGTTTAAATCATGGATTTTCAGAATTGGTTATACGACTTTTATCAATCATAAACGTTCTGAAAAATTATTCTCCGATTATGATGATGCCGGAGAAATCCCTGCTGATAATTCTTCTGACTCCACCTTTCGCTACCAAGCATTATATGCAGCTCTCAACAAACTGCCCGGCAAAGAACGGACATCTGTATTGCTCTATTATATGGAAGGGTATTCAATAAGGGAAATTGCCGAGATAGAAGACTCTTCGCAAGATGCTATCAAACAACACCTCTCTCGAGGCCGTCACCATCTCCGAACCCTATTGGACTATGATCCCTAAAGTCCTTCAAGCCTTTAAGATCCACCCCCTCAAGCTCTTATACAATAATGGAAGAATTAAAAGACATATTTAAAGATTTCGACCCGGAACTCTCTTCATCCTTTCAGTTTATGACTAAATTGAAAAGAAACATGGATGCCGTTGAGTTTGTCAGGCAATATAACGTTTCCATGAAACGTCGAAACAAGTTGGCCGTCGCTATTGCCGCCATATGTGGCTTTGCCATGGGAGTCATAATGACATTACTTTTCCCACTCATCACGGAATGGATGACATCTCTCAACTTCACCCTTTCTCTGCATAATACCCAATCCATGACTTTTGACTTCGGATATTTGGGATGGATGATCGTTGCCGGAGTATCGGTAGTGACAGCTTTAAGTGCCTATGAAATTACTCTCGCCCGCTTTTCACCTAAGATGAATCAGATCATACCGGATCCACATCATAATGTATCTGAGAAGATTTGATCTGAGGCGTTGGTGCAAGACGCTCATAGATTTGACGGAGTAGGGTCTTCACTTTCTTCATTGAAGCTCCCGCCTCCACTTTCAGCATTATCTGCTGGATATACCAGGTGTTGACACGCGATACAAACGGACGCTCCGGGCCCAACACTCTCCCACCGAACACTTCCCTCAATGCCATGGCAAGCATCACTGCTGCTGAGTCGCATACAGCTGCATCCTTGTTGCGGACATAGACGTTGATAATCTTTGTGAAAGGGGGATAGGAATATTTTCGGCGCTCTTCAAGCTCTTCCTCATAGTAAGAAGCATAATCGTGGTTCTTAACATGCTCCAACACTCGCTCGTCAGCTTTTGTGGTCTGAATCAACACCTTCCCCGGTTCTTGCCTTCTGCCGGCTCTGCCTGCCACCTGCTCCAGCATATTGAAAGCCCGCTCGTTACTTCTGAAATCCGGGAAATTAAGCAGTGTGTCTGCATTCAACACGCCTACTATCTTCACCTTATCGAAATCAAGCCCTTTTGATACCATTTGAGTTCCTACAAGAATATCTGTGCGATGCTCAGCAAATTCCTCAATCAATTCCTGATACGCAAGTTTATTTCGAGTGGTGTCCAAATCCATTCTCGACACCTTTTTATCCGGGAACTCTTCTTGCACCTCCTCAGCAATTCTCTCAGTGCCATATCCATACTTCTCAAGTGTATTTTCCTCACACGCTGGGCAAAGGTCAGGAAGTGTCTGAGTATACCCACAATAATGGCATCGAAGAAGCTTACTCCCTTTATGATAGACGAGGCTGACGTCACAATTACTGCATTTGGGTGTCCAACCGCATGTCTGACATACTACAACAGGAGCAAAACCTCTACGGTTCTGAAACATTATCGCCTGCCATCCTTTCTCCAGCACATCCTTAGTCTGCCGACGAAGCGGCCCCGACAATATTCCCTTTACATCCTTCTGCTTGCGCATCTGACGCATATCCACCACCTCTACTTCAGGAAGTGCAGAACCTTCGTATCGCTCGGTGAGCGTCACAAGTCCGAATTTCCCATTCTGTGCTTTCCAATATGTCTCTATCGAAGGGGTAGCAGATCCAAATAGAGTGCGAGCGCCATGCATTGATGCAAGCACTGTGGCTGCATCTCTCGCATTATATCTTGGCGCCGGATCATATTGCTTATATGATGATTCATGCTCTTCATCTACCACTACAAGTCCTAATCGTGCAAAAGGTAGGAAGACAGAACTCCTTACTCCAAGCACCACCATTGGCTCATTAGATGTCAGAAGCCGATTCCAAATGTCTACCCTCTCGCTATCCGAAAATTTAGAATGGTAGATAAGAAGTCTGTTTCCAAACACTTTCTTAAGTCGATCGGTAAGCTGCGTGGTAAGCGATATTTCAGGCACGAGATAAAGCACCTGATTCCCCTGATCAAGCACTTCCTTAATAAGATCACAATATATCTCGGTCTTACCCGAACCTGTCACTCCAAGAAGCAGAGTGATGGCATGGTCGCGGAAGGAATCCCTTATCTCTTTGGCTGCCTTTGCCTGTACCTCTGAAAGTACCGGCATCATCATTCCCTTTTCTCCGTCAGAAGCAAACCTATTGATCTTATCCTTATAGATCTCCATTATACCCTTGTCGACCACGGCCTTTAGAATCCCCGGAGAAACGCCGCAAACCTTAAGCAACTCGTCACGCTCTACATCACGCACAGTTTCCCCTTTCACCGTGAATTTCGAAAGGTCAAGATAAGCCAATAGCACTGCCTGCTGCTGACTGCTACGTTTTGTCATATCAAAAAAAGAATGAAGACGCTCCTCATCGTTGCGATCGCATAGCAGACGCACTTTAGTGACCGTCTTTGGCCGATATTTCTCCACTACTTTCTCATCAACCCTCACTACTCCGGAAGCAAGCAACGCATTGACATGCGAGGCTACATTCTTTATTCCCAGTGCTTTTTCCAATCCGCTGAGCGATTCCTTACCCGAATGCTGCAATGCCGCTATTATTTCAGATTGACGTTCCGTAAGATGGATTCCTTCATCTGCCTCAAATTCCTGATTGAGTGTGACTACACTCTCGCTCTCTATTTTTAGCCCGGTAGGAAGAGCCGCCTTCATCACATCTCCAATCGAACAGAGATAATAGTCAGAAATCCATTCCCAGAATTTCAACTGCGGATAGCGAAGCGCCGGATGAGGGTCAAGAACAGCCATAATCGGCTTCACCTCGTAATGCTGAGGAGGTGTCTGATCTATTCCAGCCACTATCGCGGTGTAAAATTTTTTGCGCCCGAACTGTACGAGCACTCGCGAGCCGATGCCCACCATCTCGCGGACATCATCGGGCACAGAATACGTAAATGTGCCCTGTATGGGAAGTGGAAGTATGACTTGGATAAGCATCATGACTACAAAATTAATATAAAAAAAGCACAATGCATAATGCATGATTCATAATTTTTGTTTATATCAGGAAAAATGATTAAATTTGCAGTCGGAATCTATGCCCGAATTAGCGCCTGGTATTCCTAACAAAACGATAACACCAATAACAAAACAATAGAATCATGAATCTTTTAGCAGGAAAGACAGCCATCGTGACCGGAGCCGCTCGCGGCATCGGCAAGGCCTTGGCTCTTAGGTTTGCAGCAGAAGGCGCAAACGTAGCTTTCACCGACCTTGTAATCGATGAAAACGGCAAACAGACAGAAGATGAACTCCTCGCCCTCGGAGTCAAAGCAAAAGGATATGCATCTAACGCAGCCGATTTTGCTCAGACTGAAGAGGTAGTGAAAAAGATAAAGGAAGATTTCGGCTCTATCGATATCCTCGTCAATAATGCCGGCATCACAAAAGATGGTCTCATGATGCGAATGACTGAAGCTCAGTGGGATGCCGTGA
>CAYNPB010000030.1:0-20483 GCA_964399005.1 uncultured Sangeribacter sp. | reverse complement strand
GCTATATCAGCCCCTATTTCGTGACCAACTCCGAAAAGATGGAATGCGAGATGGACTCTCCTTTCATTCTTCTTTACGACAAGAAGATTTCCAACCTTCAGGAGATGCTTCCTATTCTCGAGGCAGTAGCCCAGACCGGTCGTCCTCTTCTTATCATTGCAGAGGATGTAGACAATGAGGCTCTTGCTACTCTCGTTGTCAACCGTCTCCGTGGCTCCCTCAAGATTTGCGCTGTCAAGGCTCCTGGATTCGGCGATCGCCGTAAAGAAATGCTCGAGGATATAGCTATTCTTACCGGCGGCAACGTGATCAGCGAAGTCAAGGGTATGCAGCTCAAGCAAGCTACTGTCAACGACCTTGGCACTGCTGAAAAGGTTACTGTCAACAAAGACAACACCACTATCGTAAACGGTGCAGGTTCGAAAGAAGCTATCGACGCACGAGTAGCCCAGATTAAGGCTCAGATTGAGACCACTACTTCTGAATATGACAAGGAGAAACTCCATGAGCGTCTTGCAAAACTTGCAGGCGGCGTAGCCGTTCTTTACATCGGTGCTCCCTCAGAAGTGGAGATGAAAGAAAAGAAAGACCGTGTGGATGATGCCCTCAGCGCTACCCGCGCAGCTATCGCAGAAGGTATCGTGCCCGGTGGTGGCGTTGCATATATCCGTTGTCTCTCTGCACTCGACGAACTCAAGGGTGAGAACAACGACGAGACTACCGGTATCGCCATCATTCGCCGCGCAATCGAAGAACCGCTCCGTCAGATCGTAGCAAATGCCGGTCTTGAAGGTGCAGTCATCGTGCAGAAAGTGAAAGAAGGCACAGGCGACTTCGGCTATAATGCACGCACTGACAACTATGAGAACTTCTTCGCTACCGGCGTTATCGACCCTGCAAAAGTGACACGTGTGGCTCTTGAGAATGCTGCCAGCATCGCAGGCATGTTCCTCACAACAGAATGTGTCATCGCCGACAAAAAAGAAGACAACCCCGTGCCTCCTATGCCCGCAGGCGGCATGCCGGGCATGATGTAATGCATCTGTCGACAAGATAAATAAGGCGGGAGGGTGCAAAAGCCTCTCCCGCCTTAACCTTTTTTGGCACGATGTTTGTTAGTTATATGGAAAGTATAATTACAGTATAAATGAAGAACGACTATTCAAAGCAATTCAGACCTATCTTAGAGCAGGCCTACAACATTGCTCAGGAATTTGACTCCAAGGTAATTACATGCGAGCATTTCGTGCTCTCTGCCCTGAGAGATGAGAATGGGTATGCCCTGAAGATACTCAAGCAACTCCGTGTTCCTATCGACAAGATGCGAAAGGAAGTGGAGGAATATATACAGGATCAAGTGAATTCAGGAGAGTCCACTACCCTCTTTGAGCAGCAATATCGCATAAGCCTTCCGGCTGTGCGTCATCTTCAGCTCGCTACTTCGGAGGCTCGCAAGATGCATGCTTCAGTGATTGGCGGCGAACATATATTGCTTGCCCTCATCCACGACCAGCGTTCGATGGACAGTGAATTCCTGAAAGATTTTAAAGATAAATATCTCAACTTCGACATCTCGATTCAGTCAATCGGACCGGGGCAGATTCCTCCATTCCCCTTCGGACAAAGGGATAATGCAGATGATCCGGATATCGAAGAGGAAGATGAGGAGGAATTTGAACCGATTGCACAAGGCTCTTCCAAATCAAAAGGAAATTCCAAAGGGAAAGAGAAGTCTGACACTCCCGCATTGGATAAGTTTGGATATGACATGACGAAGAGCGCTGCCGAAGGGCGACTTGACCCCGTGGTAGGACGCGAGACAGAGATCGAACGTCTTGCCCAGATCCTTTCGCGCCGCAAGAAGAACAACCCTGTCCTTATCGGCGAACCGGGTGTAGGCAAGTCAGCTATTGTGGAAGGATTGGCACTTCGCATTAATCAGCGTAAAGTGAGCCGTGTGCTTTTCAACAAGCGCGTGATTGGTCTTGACATGGCAGGAATGGTGGCCGGCACTAAGTATCGCGGTCAGTTTGAGGAAAGAATCAAGGCTGTTCTCGACGAGCTGCAGAAGAATCCCGACATTATTCTCTTCATCGATGAGATCCACACTATCGTAGGAGCGGGAGGAGCTCCCGGCACTATGGATGCTGCCAACATGCTTAAGCCGGCACTCGCCCGAGGTGAGATCCAATGCATCGGAGCCACCACTCTTGATGAATACAGGAAAAACATCGAGAAGGATGGCGCTCTCGAACGCCGATTCCAGAAAGTCATCGTCGAGCCTACTTCTCCTGAAGAGACTCTTGAGATTCTCAACCAGGTGAAGTCGAAATATGAGGATCACCACAACGTAAGATATACTGACGAGGCACTTAAGGCTTGCGTGGAACTCACAGAGCGCTATGTAAGCGACCGCAACTTCCCCGACAAGGCGCTCGATGCCCTTGATGAAGCCGGAAGCCGCGTGCATATCAGCAACATCATTGTCCCTGAAGAAATAGATGCTCTTGAAAATGAGATCGCTTCTACCACCGAGCAGAAACTGAAAGCCGCTAACGAACAGGATTTCGCCAAGGCCAAAGAACTGCGCGACCGTGAGACTTCCCTTAAGGCTGAACTTGAAAAAGTGAAAGGAAAGTGGGAGGCAAAACTCGACAAGGAGCGCCAGACAGTAGATGATGAAAAAGTGGCAGAAGTAGTGGCTATGATGACAGGAGTCCCGACTCAGCGCATAGCACAGACAGAAGGAAACCGCCTTCTCGAAATGGGAAGCACGCTTCAAGGCACCGTTATCGGCCAGGATGAAGCTATCAAGAAGGTAGTGAAGGCAATTCAGAGAAACCGTATCGGACTCAAGGATCCGGACAAACCTATCGGTGTATTCATGTTCCTTGGCCCGACAGGTGTCGGCAAGACCCATCTTGCAAAGAAACTTGCCGAGTATCTTTTCGACAGCACTGATGCCCTAATCCGTGTAGACATGAGTGAATTTATGGAGAAGTTCACCGTCAGCCGTCTTGTCGGAGCTCCTCCGGGATACGTAGGATATGAAGAGGGTGGACAGCTCACCGAAAAGGTTCGTCGCCGCCCATATTCAGTCGTGCTTCTCGACGAGATAGAGAAAGCGCACCCCGACGTGTTCAATCTCTTGCTTCAAGTGATGGATGAAGGACGCCTCACCGACTCTCTCGGCCGGAGAATCGACTTCAAGAACACGATCATCATTATGACATCCAATGTCGGAAGCCGCCAGCTGAAAGATTTCGGCACCACGGGTGTAGGTTTCAATACAGCAGTCGACGACAAGAAGCAGGCTCAAGGTGTTATTTCAAAGGCTCTCAACCGAGCTTTCTCCCCTGAATTCCTCAATCGAATAGACGACATCGTGATGTTTGACCAACTCGACAAAGAAGCAATCTTCAAGATCATCGATGTGGAACTTGCCGACTTCTATGCACGAGTGATGAAGTTAGGATATGAGCTTAAACTCTCAGAGGAGGCTAAGGAATTTATCGCCACTAAGGGTTACGACAAGAATTTCGGTGCCCGTCCGTTGAAACGAGCCATTCAGAAATATCTTGAAGACGACCTGGCAGAGCTCCTCCTTAAGCTTAATGCCGACGGGAAACTCGGAGGCGTCATCGAAGTGAGCAGGAAGGATCCGGAATCCGAACGCCTCGATTTCGACTACAAAGACCCTTGCGAATAATACTAATCTTTTCTATAGAAAGCGTTGCCAATCCCGGCAACGCTTTTTTTAATAGCGCTTCATTCATAACCCTAAGTTTTGCAAGCGAAACTTGATTTAAAATTTGCACAACTGAGTTTTTTTTGTTAATTTTGTAAGTTGAAAAGATTAGGCAAAAATGACTATTGACGAAGATAAGATTATTCCGGTCAATATAGAATCGGAAATGAAAAGCGCCTACATCGACTACTCGATGTCGGTCATTGTGTCGCGTGCACTCCCGGATGTCCGCGACGGTTTCAAGCCCGTTCACCGTCGTGTGCTTTATGGCATGGGTGAAGTAGGCAACTATTATTCAGGAGACACGAAGAAATCGGCACGTATCGTAGGCGACGTAATGGGTCACTATCACCCTCACGGAGACTCATCGATATACATGACCATGGTGCGCCTCGCACAAGAGTGGTCGTTGCGCTACCCTCTCGTATTCGGCCAAGGCAACTTTGGATCAATCGACGGCGACTCTCCTGCCGCCATGCGTTATACTGAGGTGAAGCTTTCCCGCATGGGCGAGGAAATGCTCCGCGACCTCGATTCCGACACTGTAGATTTTGTCCCCAACTTCGATAATACCACCAAGGAACCGACAGTGCTTCCTACCCGCATTCCCAACCTCCTCGTAAACGGAGCAGCCGGTATTGCCGTAGGTATGGCTACCAATATGCCTCCTCATAATCTGACAGAGGCTCTCAACGCATCGCTTGCCCTCATCGACGACCCCGACATTGACATCGACGGGCTGATGAAGTATGTCACTGCTCCCGACTTCCCTACCGGAGGCGAAATTTTCGGAATGCAAGGAGTCAGAGATGCTTATGAGACGGGACGCGGACGCATAGTGCTCCGGGCAAAGGCTGAAATTGAGTCGAATGGAACTCACGATCAGATTATTGTCAGCGAAATTCCGTATGGCGTATTGAAAAACGACCTCGTGAAGAGCATCGCCGACATGGTGGAGGAAAAGAAAATCGAAGGAATTTCTGACATCACCGACACTTCTGCCCGCGGCAAGATACATATCGCAATCGACATCAAGCGTGAAGCAAACGCACGCGTGGTGCTTAACAAGCTTTATAAGCTCACCCAGCTTCAGACAAGCTTCAGCGTTAATAATGTAGCACTCGTCAATGGACGACCCCGTACTCTCAATCTCAAGGAAATACTCCAATATTTCGTAGAGCATCGTCACGAAATCGTAATCCGCCGCACAAAGTTCCTTCTCCGTAAAGCCGAGGAACGCGCCCATATCCTCAAAGGATTGATGATCGCTTGCGACAATATCGACGAAGTGATCAAGATATTACGCAATTCTCGCACTCCGGAAGAGGCACGCACCAAACTTGGTGAGAATTTTGGTCTTGACGATGTGCAGACCCGTGCAATCGTAGAAATGAGACTCCGCCAGCTCACCGGTCTGGAACTCGACAAACTGCATGCTGAATTCGACGAGCTGATGAAGCAGATTGAATTCTACAACAGCATTCTTTCCGACGACAGTGTGTGTCGCCAGGTGATGAAGGACGAACTGATAGAAATCCGTGACAAATTTGGCGACGAGCGTCGCACAAAGATCAGCATGTATTCAAGCGATCTTAATGCTGAAGATTTCTATCCGGACGACGAGATGATCATCACGATCTCTCACCTCGGATATATCAAGCGCACCCCTCTGACAGAATTCCGCGCACAAAACCGTGGCGGTGTCGGCGCAAAGGGTAGCAGCACACGCGATCAAGACTTCATAGAGCATATCTATCCGGCCACAAACCACAACTACATGCTCTTCTTCACCAACAAAGGGCGTTGCTATTGGCTGAAAGTCTATGAAATACCGGAATTTGCAAAGAATTCAAAGGGTCGTGCCATTCAGAATCTGCTTAATATTGATGCCGATGATGCTGTCAATGCCTTCATTTGCATCAAGAATCTTAATGATGAAGAATTTGTCAATAGCCACAACCTTCTCTTTGCGACACGCAACGGTGTAGTCAAGAAGACTCCTCTCGAGGCATATAGCCGTCCGCGTGCAAATGGTGTGAATGCAATCATCATCCGTGAAGATGACTCGCTGCTCCAGGTTGAGCTTACAGATGGCGACACTCAGGTGATCCTCGCAAGCAAAGCCGGATACGCTACCCGCTTCAGCGAATCTGAACTCCGCGAGATGGGCCGTGTGTCGACCGGTGTTCGTGGTATGACACTTCGCAACGACGATGATGAAGTAGTGGGCATGGTGACAGCCAAGACCGACGACAACGAGCACAGTATCCTCGTAGTGTCAGAAAATGGTTATGGCAAGCGTACGCACCTCGACGATTATCCAGTCAGCATGCACCGTGGAGGCAAGGGCGTGAAGACCCTCAACATTACCGACAAGACCGGCAATCTTGTGGCTATCAAGAAAGTGACGGATGCCAACGACCTGATGATCATCAACCAAAGCGGCATAACTCTGCGTCTGCCCGTCGATACCCTGCGTCTGCAAGGCAGAAACACGCAAGGTGTCAAGCTCATCGACCTCAATAAGCGAGGCGACAGGATCGCATCTGTATGCGTGGTGGATTCTGATCCGGAAGAGGAGATTGATGAAGAGATTCAGGAAGAAACAGAAGTTAAAGAAAACGAAATTCCAAACGAGAACGAAAACGAAAATAACATATAATCTATAAATATAATCAAAAATGAAAAAGCTCATGACATTCGCGCTTTGCTTCGCAGCCATAGGCTCGATGAGCGCACAAAAAGCTAATGTAGATGCAGCCAAGAAGTTGGCTGGCAAGCCCGAGAAAATCGAAGAGGCTCGCAAGCTGATCGAAGAGGCTATGCAGAATCCTGAAACTGCCAACGATGCACAGACATACTTTATCGCCGGCAAGATCGAATTCGATGCATTCGACAAAGATCTTACCAACAGCATGATCAATCCCGCTTCTGTCGACAACCTGAAGATGGGACAGAACCTTCTCAATGG
The DNA here is from genome assembly GCA_964399005.1 of uncultured Sangeribacter sp. Classification (GTDB taxonomy): domain Bacteria; phylum Bacteroidota; class Bacteroidia; order Bacteroidales; family Muribaculaceae; genus Lepagella. Next base: position 13,764 of record CAYNPB010000030.1, on the reverse strand, counting down.
CTATGCCAACTATCTGAAGGCTCTCCCGCTTGCTGCTGTTCCCAATGAAAAAGGAAAGGTTGACACCAAGACTCCTAAGGCTATCGTAAATACTCTTAAAGGCCACACCAACGACTACTTCAAAGCCGGGGCAGATTTCTTCAACGGCCAGAAAGTATATCCCGAGGCTTATGAGTGCTTTATGATTTATGCAGACATGCCTGATCAGGAATTTATGCAGGGCGAGAAACTCGAGCTTCCTGATGCAGACCGTGGCACAGCTTATTTTAATGCCGGCCTTGCAGCTTATTCAGGCAATGAAATCTACAAGAGCGCTGATGCTTTCCGCAAGGCTCGCAGCGTTGGATATGACGACAAGCAGGCTTACGTATATGAAATAGCTTGCTGGCAGGCAGCTGCTCAGCGTGACTCTACTATGGTGCAGACAGCTCAGGACAAGATCATGGAAGTGGCTGAAGCAGGCTATCAGAAATATGGCATGGAAGAGCCCCTCTTCATCAACAATATCGTCAACTTCCTTGTAGCTGACGAAAAATTTGATGAGGCTGCTTCAAAAGTAAGCAATCTCATTGCTGAAAATCCCGATAACGCTGGTCTTTATGGTCTCCGTGGCTTCGTCTACGACCGTATGAACAAGGACGAAGAGTCTGTCAACGACTACAGAAAAGCTGCATCAATCGAAAATGTAGACTTCGAGACTCTTAAGAATGCCGCAAAGAAGATCTATCGTGTTGGAGCCACCAAGTATAATGCTATCGAAGGCAACAGCGAAGCTGATCGTGCTGCTCGTCAGGACGTAAAGGCTAATTATATGGAAGTTGCCAAGGCTATTACTGACAAGGCTAAGGGCATGAACCCCACCGACGGCGATCTTGACTATCTGATTGAGAATATCGACTATGTGCTCTCTCTTCTTTCTACCTCGAACTAATCAGTAGTCGCCCCATACAAAATACTCGGACGCAGATGAATCCATCTGCGTCCGTTTTTGTTTTATAAAAAATTATAATCAAATTGTTTTTTATAAAAAATTATACTTTAGAATGTGTCATAATTAAAAAAAATTGAGTAACTTTGCAAGTCGAAAAGTCATATTTTGATTCAGATAGCGATATCGCTTTCATAATACGCCTTTATTGACTTGAGTTTCAACAGTTTTACACCCAACTGACAAGCAACTATGGGATTATTTTCATTGACACAGGAAATCGCAATGGACCTTGGCACCGCCAATTCCATTATCATCCATAAAGACAAGATCGTAGTCAATCAGCCATCTGTAGTAGCGATTGACAATAAAACTGACAAGCTTCTCGCCGTAGGCGAGGATGCCCACCAGATGGAGGGCAAAGAGCCCCCGGGCATCCGCACCATACGCCCTCTTCGTGATGGCGTCATCGCTGACTTTAATGCAGCAGAGCAGATGATTCGAGGCCTTGTCAAGATGGTCAACAACAAACGCCGCTGGTTCTCACCCAGCCTTCGCATGGTAGTCTGCATACCCTCCGGCTCCACAGAAGTGGAAATTCGTGCAGTGCGAGACTCAAGCGAACATGCGGGAGGACGCGACGTGTTCATGATCTACGAACCAATGGCAGCCGCTCTCGGCATCGGACTTGACGTGGAGGCTCCGGAAGGCAACATGATCGTGGATATAGGTGGCGGTAGCACTGAGATCGCCGTTATCTCTCTCGGAGGAATTGTCAGCAACAAGAGTATCCGCGTGGCAGGCAATGACCTTACTGCAGATATCCAGGAGCATATGGGACGTGTCCATAATCTTAAGATCGGAACCTCTATGGCTGAAAGAATCAAGATTCAGGTAGGCAGTGCCCTCACCGAACTTGACAATCCACCGGAACCGTTCATCGTCAGAGGTCCGAACAGAATGACTGCGCTCCCAATGGAAGTAGCTGTGACTCACGAAGAAATAGCTCATAGCATCGAGAAGACCATTGCAAAGATGGAGACAGCTATCCTTGCTGCGCTTGACCAGACACCTCCTGAGCTCTATGCCGATATCGTCAGAAATGGCATTTACCTTGCCGGAGGAGGTGCGCTTCTCAGAGGCCTTGACAAGAGACTTTCAGATAAGTTCCATATCGAATTTAAAGTGGCGGATGATCCATTGACAGCAGTTGCCCGTGGCACTGGCGTAGCTCTCAAGAACATCAATAGATTCCGCTTCCTCATACGATGAGGAATCTCCTGAATTTCCTTATAAAATACAGCACATGGTTCGTATTCACGTTCTATGTGCTGATTTCATGCATCCTTCTGGTCAAATCGAGCGACAATCACTTCTCGCTCTACATGTCGTCGGCAAATGCCATAGGGGGAGCCATTTACCGCACTTCTTCCGAAGTGACAGAGTATTTTGGACTCCTTTCAGTCAACCAGCGTCTGCAGGAAAGCAATGCCAAGCTTGAAAGCGAGGTGCTTAACCTACGCCAACAGCTCAACCAGTATAAAGTGCTTGCTCAGGACACCTTGTCTGACGTGGAATCACAACGCTTCGGCTTTATAGGCGCTTCTGTAATCAATAACTCTACGCGCCACCCAAGGAATCATTTCACGATTGACCGTGGTAGCCGCGACGGCGTAGAGCCTGGAATGGGAGTCGTAGACCAAAGTGGCGTTGTTGGTATTGTCGATGTAGTGGGGAAAAACACGTCGCGAGTCATCTCTCTACTCAATCAGAATCAGCATTTCAGTGCCAAGGTAAAGGATACTCCCTATGTGGGAAGCCTGACATGGCGTGGCGATGACCCTGCCATAGCATTTCTTGAGGAAGTGCCGAGACATGCTAAATTCCATATCGGTGACACAATCGTGACCAGTGGCTTCTCAACTACTTTCCCCGAAGGCATCGATATAGGCACAGTGATGGGAAAAGTCAAATCGAACGACGACACTTTCCTGATTCTCAAAATCAGGCTTGCTTCCAACTTCAAGACTCTCGGCACTGTAAGGGTGATTAAGGACGATCTAAAGCAAGAACTTGATTCTCTCAACAAAATCGGTTCGTTAGAATGATTTATCAGCGATAGTAATGGATAAAAGCTTTTTTTCATACATTTTGATGTTCGTGATATTGGTGCTCATACAGGTGCTCCTGCTCAACCATATCGTGCTCTTCAACTGTGCTGTATGCTTGATATTCATTTATTTCCTGATTAAACTTCCTATCAACCTATCGCCCAATCTTGTACTCACTCTTGGATTTCTTCTTGGGCTTTTCGTTGATATCCTTTCCGACACACCCGGCTTGAATGCTCTTTGCTGCACTATCCTTGCTTCTCTTAAGAAACCGGTTTTTTATGCCTACGAGCAGCACGACGACCAGAAACGAAACGTATCTCCTTCGATCGGAACTATGGGATTCTTCAATTTTAGCAAATACGTATTCAGCCTTTCGGCCATCTACTGTATTCTTGCTTTCTTTGTGGAGTTTCTTAATTTTTCCGACGTGGTGCAAATCCTGATTAAAGCCGGAGGAAGCACGGCTTTCACTTTTCTCGTAATTCTTGCAATTGATTCGCTAATTTACAAAAATTAATCCATCTATCCGTGGCAAAGGATTATACATTAGAAAAAAGAAAATATGTGATTGGAGGGTTTATCTCCGTCATCGTCATAATATTCATAATCAGACTTTTCAACCTACAGGTCAGCGACGGCACTTACAAAGAGAATGCTGAGTCGAATGCATTCTTCCGCAAGGTGCTATACCCTTCGAGAGGTCTGATCTACGACCGCAACGGTCGGCTCGTGGTGCTTAACCAACCGGAATATGACGTAATGCTGATTCCGAAGGATATCGGTAATAAATTTGACACTATTGGTCTTTGCTCCGTGCTCAACATAACTAAAGAGGAACTAATGAGCAAATGGGAAGATATGAAAAATCCCCGTAAGAATCCCGGATATTCTGCATATACTCCCCAAAAACTCATGTCGCATCTTTCTCAAGAGGATTACGGACGCCTTCAGGAAAAGCTTTATCTTTTCCCGGGATTCTACGTCCAAAAAAGAAATGTGCGTGAGTATGCAACTCATGCAGCAGCTAATGTCCTCGGCAATATCCGCGAGGTAAATGCCAAGGATGTGGAAAACGACCGCTATTACCGCAGGGGCGACTATACCGGCGACTTAGGTGTTGAAAAGAGCTATGAACCCTATCTTCGGGGTATCAAAGGGGAAGAAATTCTTATGAAAGATGCCCTCGGAAGAATAAAAGGGAAATATGAGGATGGTGTGCATGACGTGATTCCCGTTGCGGGCCGCGACCTGACACTCAGTCTTGACATGGACCTTCAGGAATATGGAGAGCAGCTGATGCAAGGCAAAATCGGAGCAATTGTTGCTATCGAACCTCAGACCGGAGAAATCCTATGCATGGTGTCTGCTCCTACCTATGATCCTTCTCTGCTTGTAGGGTCCGGACGCGGAAAGAACTATGCAGCTCTCGTAGCAGACAGATACAAGCCTCTCTACGACCGCTCTTTGCAAGGTGCATATCCTCCCGGCTCGACTTTCAAGCCTACTCAGGGATTAATTTTCCTACAAGAAGGCACGATCACTCCTGCCACTGCCTATCCATGCTATCATGGCTACGTCAATGGCATAAGGGTAGGATGCCATGCACATGGCTCTCCACTCCCTCTGAAACCCGCCATTGCAACTTCTTGCAATGCATATTTCTGCTGGGGCTTGAAGAACTTCATCGATAAAAAAGGAAGCACTCCCTCCGCGCAATTAGAAAAATGGAAAAACTATATGGTGGAAATGGGATACGGATATCGACTTGGTGTCGATCTTCCTTCTGAGAGCCGTGGTTTTATTCCGAATCCCGACTTCTACAGCAATTCTTTCAGAGGAAGCAACTGGAGAGCCAATTCCATCATCTCTATTTCTATCGGGCAGGGTGAGGTGCTTGCCACTCCTCTTCAGATAGCCAATCTTTCTTCTACAATTGCCAATCGTGGATGGTTTATCACTCCCCATGTCGTGAAGGAAATAAGTGATACTGTCATTGACCCCAAATATCACGAAAAAAGAAAGCCTTCTATCAAGAAGGAACACTATGAGCAGATTGCTGAAGGAATGCGTATGGCTGTTCTCGGTGGCACTTGCCGCCTTGCAAACCTCCCCGGACTCGATGTATGCGGAAAAACAGGAACGGCGCAGAATCCACATGGCAGGGACCACTCAGTGTTCATGGGGTTTGCCCCAATGGATAATCCAAAGATTGCAGTGGCTGTCTATGTCGAGAATGCCGGTTTCGGTGCTACATACGGTGTGCCTATCGGAAGCCTTATTATTGAGAAATATCTCAAAGGCTCCATTGCACCTGAAAGAAAATATCTTGAAGAAAGAATGTTGAACTCTAATACAATCATCGCAAGTGGAGTCAAAAAACATTGATGCAAACACCTCTGTGTTCAGATGGCTTGATTGGCCTACGATCATAATATATCTTATCCTTGTGGTGGCAGGTGCTGTAAGCATCTACGCTGCAAGCTACGATTTCGACCGGGCAAGCATGTTTGATTTTAATGAATTTTCCGGCAAGCAGTTTCTATGGATCGGACTCTCTATCATCATCGGTTGTGCAATTCTGCTTTTCGACTATAGAATTTATGAGACGTATGCCTATCCGGTCTACATCTGCGTTCTGCTGATAATGGTAGTGACTATCTTTGTAGCTCCTGACATAAAGGGTTCACGCTCTTGGCTTGTGCTTGGGCCTGTCAGCATCCAGCCGGCTGAATTTGGAAAGTTTGCCACTGCGCTTGCGCTCGCCAAACTGTTTAATTCCTACAATTTCAATCTAAATCAGAAGATAAGCAACTATTTTAGGGCGTTCATCATAATTTTTATTCCTGTCACTTTGATTCTTCTCCAGCATGAGACGGGATCTGCCCTTGTGTATATTTCTCTCTTTTTTGTGCTCTACCGTGAAGGGATGAGCGGACTTGTGCTTTTCTCGGCGATTTGTGCGATTACATATTTTGTGGTCGCAGTAAAATTTGTAGAGCCTCTTCTGCTTGGCATTCCGGTAGGGGAATTTGTGGTGTTCTGTATGATTATTGCCGTATTCTGCTGCATGCTCCTTTTCTATTGCAGGGATGCGATTATATCCAGAAATGTCCTGATTGGATTCACCGGCAGCGGACTTATCGTGACAGCACTTACGCTTTCCGGCATTCAAGTTCCCGGCACATGGTATTTCATAGGAATCATAGTGGCAGCCCTAATTTACGTCTCCATAGCGATGTATCGTCATCAAATTGAGAGGTATGTGGTGACTATAATTTTTGCAGCTGCCTCCGTGATGTTTCTTTTCTCAGTCAACTACGTATTCGGTCATGTCCTTGAGCCTCATCAGCAGATGCGAATAAAGGTTGCACTCGGAATCGTCGACGACCCTCGCGGAGTAGGTTATAATGTCAATCAGTCAAAGATAGCCATCGGGTCGGGAGGTTTGACCGGGAAAGGATTTCTCAATGGAACCCAGACTAAGCTTAAATATGTGCCTGAGCAGCACACCGACTTTATTTTCTGCACTATTGGAGAAGAAGAAGGATTTGCCGGAAGCAGTGCAGTGCTTCTCGCTTTTCTCGCTCTAATCCTTCGTGTGATCCATATTGCAGAGAGGCAGCGCACCCCTTTCGGACGAGTGTATGCCTACTGCGTGGTGTCTTATCTGATATTCCACTTATGTATCAACATCGGCATGGTGATAGGATTATGCCCTGTCATAGGCATCCCGCTCCCCTTCTTCAGCTACGGAGGATCAGCCCTTTGGAGCTTCACTATCCTTCTCTTCATTCTTCTCCGCATTGATGCTTCGAGAAAAGAGAGGAGAGACTGAGTAGCGATGTCTTAAAGTAGATATAAGCCACAGGAAAGCCAAGACCGATATGAGTATAAGCGAGAGATCGGTCAATGCTTCTCCACCGGTCATAGTAATCCCGATAGGATATGTGGCTATTTCCGGAGAATCATCATCGTCATTAAGCCGAAGAGCGCTCAGAGCAGATTTCCATTTTATCACTCCATTTTCAAGGCTTACCAAGGCGGGATTCCCTCTCACCAATTCCTTAATAGACGTGTCTTCGGCTGAATATATCTGATATTGTCCGGAAGAGAGATCGCGCCATTCTTCTATTTCCTCCGGACTTCCGGCTACTACAGCAAAGAACTCAGTGTCGTTGGAGTTAGCTATGTCATAAAGGCTGTTGATCTTCCAACTTGAAGCCATGGAAAGAGCCTTTATGTCGGGGACAAATAGAATCAATTGCTTATCAGACTCACTGACTATATCCGTGACATCTTCTTCTCCATCTTCGCTCCAGATTCTAAAGTCGGAAGTCTCATCGATTGTAGCGGCAGAAACCTTTTCATTTTTTACAAATCCCTTCTCTTCCCTTCTTACAAATTTCCACCCATCTTTTTCGTCGGGGAGAGTTTCATCTTCACCAAATTTCTTTATTTCCCCGTCCTTCTCGTATACAAACTCATATTCCGGGATGTATTCTGCACCCTCATCTTGGGAAAAAAGTCGAGTGCCGATCTTGTAAGGACGGAAATCCACCATCGGTTGCTGCCAATATCCTATATACCCCACAATTACGATGTATGCAGCACACACTACGGTGGCTATCCATTGAAGATATGGCGAAATTAGGCTTTTTACTTTATAATTAAATTTCAAAAGCCATACTACCGCCAAAGATATTAAGCAATTCTTAAAGAATGTAGACCAATTGGATATGACAAGAAAATCTCCGAAACATCCGCAGTCGGCTACAGGATCTGAAATGGCAATCCATAATGTAAGTGGAAGCATCACAAGCATAAAAAGCGCCGCAATTATCGGGGCTGCTTTCCGATAGCATCCTACTACCAAAGAAACTCCGATGATAAACTCAACGGAAAAGAGTATGAAAGAAAGAGCCAACACTGTATTTCCCCAATCTACAATTGGCGAATGCATGGCCGCAAGATATTCTATCGTTTTGTAGTAAGTGCCCCACGGATCAATTCCTTTTGAAAGACCGGATACTATAAACACACTTCCTACGGCTATTCTCATCAGCCATGTCAGAACAATGAGTGTCCTTGGATAGCGCTGCAATATGGGAGCAGCTTTTCGCAAAGCCCATGAGTCATCAAGCCAATCACCGAAACGGTCGAATCTCCGCTCTATCCCTAATGGAGTCTTACGCGAATTGTCCTTGCTTGACCTATCATTCTTATCTTCCATTTTATCTTATCACTAATATTCGAAAAATCGCACTACGCAATACGCACTACGCGCTACGAATCACGCCCCGGTCTTAATAAGAGCAAAAAGGGCATAGTTGATCATATCCATATAGTTGGCATCAATGCCTTCGCTCACTATTGTCTTGCCATCGTGCCCTTCAATCTCCTTAGTGCGCATCAGTTTTTGAAGAATAATGTCAGTAAAGCTGCTGACTCTCATATGCCGCCAGGCCTCGTCGTAGTCATGATTCTTGTTTTCCATCAATCTGGTGGCTCCGTTCAGCTTTTCATCATAAAGACGCATGCATTCTGCCGGCTCAAGATTTTCTCCCGGACCAAGATCAAGCTGGATCAGCGCCATAACACAATAATTGACTATCCCGATGAATTCCGGACGTATACCTTCATTCACCAGGGCAACCCCCTTATCTTCGATGCTTCGAATCCGCATGGCTTTGATCATAATCTGATCTGTAAGGCTCATCGGGCGCATGATGCGCCATGACGTGCCGTAATCCATGAGTTTCTTTTCAAACAAATCCCGACATTCTTGCTTTGCTATAGCAAATTCTTGCGCTGTATTATGCTGTTTCATATGTGTTCTTATGGTTTATTCCACAAATTTAGCAAAAAAAGCTCAATCTAAGGGTATGGACACAGATTTTTTTGTAATTTTGCATTATAAAAACGTGAATACAATGTCAGATATCAGATTCATTCCTGAGTGGGAGCCCATAGAATATGTTTTGCTCGCTCTGCCTAATAATAATACAGATTGGGACTATATCCTCCCCGATGCAATAGACCAATACAGGCGCCTTATCAAAGCGATTACCGACGAAGGGATAAAGGTTGCCCTTCTTTGCCATGATAAGAAGGATGCAATGGAGGCAACCAAGGATTGCAATCAGGACATGATTCGTTATATTCCGATGGACTATAACGACACATGGACTCGCGACTATGGAATGTTGACTGTGGTCAGAAACGAACGTCTGCGTGCGCTCGACTTCGGATTCAATGCATGGGGGCTGAAATTTGCAGCTGACAAGGATAATCTCGTCAATCTCCATCTCAATGAGGATGGCAAATTGATGCCTCTCACCTATAGAAATGAGCGTGATTTTGTCTTGGAAGGAGGTTCTGTAGAGACTGACGGCACAGGCACTATTCTCACTACTTCAAGATGCCTGCAGTCACCTAATCGTAATGGTGGACTTACGAAAACTGAGCTTAATCAGAAACTTAATGAGAAGTTAGGCGCAGACCATATTCTTTGGCTCGATCACGGCGCACTTGAAGGGGACGACACTGATTCTCATATCGACACTCTTGCACGCATGGCTCCTGATGATACTATAGTTTTCACAGGCACAAAGAACTTTGACGATCCTCAATTTGAAGAGCTTTTGGCCATGAGAGCCCAACTGACCCTCTTCCGTACGGCAGAAGGGAATCCCTATAACCTTGTGGAACTCCCCCTACCTGATCCGGTTTATGATACTGACGGCAGCCGCCTGCCTGCTACATATGCCAACTATCTTGTGGCTAACGACGTCATCTTCATGCCTACATATGCGCAGCCTGATAAAGATGAACTGGCTATGCGAAGCATAAAGATTGCATTCCCCCATCATAAGATAGTAGGCGTAGATTGCCGAACTCTCCTGCGCCAGCATGGCTCGCTGCATTGCGCCACAATGCAGATTCCTGCCGACATCCTACATTTACAATAATTTGAAATCATTCACCCCTATGACCCATAAAATTCTAAAGACCGGTATTATACAGCACTCATTCACTGAGGATGTAGAGACTAACCGTAAACGCAACCTCGCCTCAATCAGGTCGCTTGCAGAGGAGGGTGCCCAACTGATTGTTCTTTCCGAACTTCATGACTCCCTTTATTTCTGCCAATGTGAGGATGTAGAGAATTTCAAATATGCCACCCCGCATCCGGGTGAATTTATGGATATTTACTCGAACGCAGCTCTTGAAAATGGTGTTGTGATCGTGGCAAGCAGTTTCGAGCGTCGTGCTCCCGGGCTTTACCACAACACTGCCGTAGTGTTCGAATCGGATGGATCTGTGGCGGGACGCTATCGCAAGATGCACATTCCGGACGACCCCGGATTCTATGAGAAATTTTATTTCACACCCGGTGATATGGGCTTCCACCCTATTGATACGTCAGTTGGTCGTCTTGGTGTCCTTGTTTGCTGGGACCAATGGTATCCCGAAGCAGCTCGCCTGATGGCTCTCGATGGAGCTGATATGCTGATTTATCCTACGGCAATCGGATGGAATCCTGACGATCCCGAGGATGAAAAGAAGCGTCAGCGTGAGGCGTGGATCACTATTCAGCGCGGTCATGCCGTTGCAAATGGTCTTCCGGTAGTGAGCGTCAACAGAATCGGATTTGAAGAAGATCCTACCGGAGTCTCTTCAGGCATCGATTTTTGGGGTTCAAGCTTTGTTGCCGGACCACAAGGTGAGTTCCTTTATCTGGCGCCTGAAGACAAGTCGGCAGAAGAAATCGTGGATATCGACCTGAATCGGTCAGAGAATGTAAGGCAATGGTGGCCTTTCCTTCGCGACCGCCGCATTGACGCCTATGGCGATCTCACCAAGAGATTTCTTAAATGATTTTTATGGACAAGACAATTGACATAGATGGCGTAAGCCTTCACTACCGCGATTCCGGAGAGGAGAATCTCAAGCCCGTCATAATCATGCACGGTTGGGGGTGCAATGTCGACACTGTCGCTTCCATTGAAAATATTTTCAAAGGGAAGATGAGGGTGATAAATGTCGATCTTCCGGGACATGGGAAAAGTTCCGAACCTCCCACAGTGTGGGGAATTGAAGAATTTACTTCAATGATGGAGAAATTCATCACCAGGCTTGGTCTCAAGCACCCTTCTCTTGTGGGACACTCTTTCGGAGGGCGCATCAGTATCCTTTTGAGTTCACGAGGAGATGTAGATAAGGTTCTTCTTGTAGATGCTGCAGGCATTAAGCCGAAAAGAAAGCTTTCATATTATTGGAAAGTGTATTCATTCAAGGCTATGAAGAATGCCGCATTGCTATTTCTCGGAAAGAAAAAAGGTGCTGAAATTGTCGATAAACTACGTGGCAAAAAAGGATCTGCAGATTACCGCAACTCTTCTCCGAGAATGCGCGCAATCATGAGCAAATGCGTCAATGAAGATCTCAAGAGTGTCATGCCTTCAATCAAGGCTCCCGTGCTGCTTGTGTGGGGAGAAGATGACACTGCCACTCCTCTTTCTGACGCTCAAACTATGAAAAAGCTTATTCCGGATGCCGGGCTTGTCTCTTTCCCGGGATGTGGTCATTACTCATTTCTCGATAATCCATTCGGTTTCAAAGCTGTAGTAAGCTCATTCTTCAATATCTGAACACTTCCGTATATTAACCCATAAACCTCTAACCCTTAAATAAAAACAGTGAACGCTTTCTCTATAATTATACTCGTGATTTGCGGCCTCTATATGCTGCTCAATTTCCGCCACGATATCCACATGCTGCAACAAAACAGCTATCGTATCGACCGATATTGGAAATGGCTCAATCGTTCGGGAGATATTTCTTCAGCCTCCCGACTTGTTAATGTCGGTGTGCTCTTCCTCCTGTTTTCTACTCTTCTCACGCCTGCTGTCAACGCAATGATTGTAGCTGCCACCTGCTGCGTGCAGGCAGTGATAATGCTCCGAAAAAAATTCAAGAAACCGCTCGTCTACACTCCTCGTGTAAAACGAATCTATAGTGTTTGTGCCGTTTTTTCGATAGCGTTCTCGCTTGCAGTCATACTTACCGTTGGCCAAGGAGGAAGTGAAGCTTTCCTATATTACTCCGGTGGTCAGCTCAGTCTTGGAGCCATTCTAATCCTTTGCATATTCTCATGGGCAATTGCAATTCTCGCCGTTTGGGTTCTCAAACCTGTAGAAGCGGCGATAAATGCTAAGTATCGCAATGAAGCTGTGGCAATTCTCGAAAGTATGCCTGAGCTGAAGATAATAGGTATCACAGGAAGCTATGGCAAAACCTCTACCAAGCATTATCTTCATCGCATACTATCCGAGCGCTTTGACGTGCTGATGACTCCCGGAAGCTACAACACTCCGATGGGTGTCATCCGAACAGTACGTGAGATGATGAAGCCTTACAATGAGGTGTTCATATGCGAGATGGGAGCCAAACAACTTGGCGACATCAAGGAGATTTGCGATATGGTACATCCTCGGATTGGGATTGTGACAGCTGTAGGACCTATGCATCTTGAATCTTTCAAGAGTATGGAGAATGTGCAAAAGACAAAATTCGAGCTCATCGATGCCCTCCCGGCTGATGGCCTTGGAGTCATCAACAATGATTTTGAATGGTGTGCCAATCGTCCTGTAGAAAATGTTAAGGCGCTTAGATATGGTGTTGCTAATCCTGATAGCTGCGATTTTGTCGCTACCGAGGTCAAGTACTCTCCGGAAGGCACTGATTTTACTGTAGAAGGAAAGGATGGCACTCAGCTCAAGCTGCACACTCGACTTGTAGGAGAATGCAACATTTCGAATCTTGTGGCAGCCGTAATAGTAGCTTTGCAGCTTGGATTGACACACGACGAAATTCGCCGTGCTGTTGATTCCATAGATCAAGTAGAGCATCGCCTCAATGTGAAGAAGACACCCGGAGGAGTCACTATTATTGACGATGCCTTCAACTCCAATCCTTCCGGATCCCGTATGGCTGTGGATGTCCTTTCCCAATTTAAAGGGGGGAAACGCATCATCGTAACCCCGGGAATGATTGAATTAGGAAGCGAACAGGAACGTCTTAACCGAGAACTTGGTAAGCAAATTGGAGAGAAACTTGATGTGGCTGTTATAGTAGGTGCCTACAACCGCAATGCTCTTGTAGATGGTATCCGATCTACAGATTTCGATGAGAAAAACCTACATATCGTTGATTCTTTCGCCGACTCCCAGACTCTCCTTGCTAAGATTCTCGCGCTCGGCGACACTGTCCTCTACGAAAACGACCTCCCCGACTCCTTCAAATAATGCATAATTCATAATGCATAATTCATAATCCAGAGATCAATTGAAAAGCATAAATCAGCCCGGACCTCAATTTGGTTCGGGCTGATTATTTTTCTCAGTAGGATTTTTAGTTATTGATTTAATTATGCATTAAACATTATGAATTATGCATTAAATTAAAGGTATGCTTCAAGCAGTCTCTCCAAGTCGGCTGCTGAATGCACTCCTGCACCACGCCATTCAAGCTTATTATTCTTGAAGATCATCAATGTAGGCACTGATTGCACTACATATTTGGCAGCAAGCTGCTCGTTCTTGTCAATATCTATCTTGATGATGCGCACTTTGTCGCCCATCTTTTCATGAAGTTCTTCGAGAATCGGATGCATCATGCGGCAAGGGCCACACCAAGTTGCAAAAAAGTCCACGAGGACAG
>CAYNPB010000029.1:4797-21360 GCA_964399005.1 uncultured Sangeribacter sp. | reverse complement strand
TATTGATTTTTTTATATCCCTGCATTTGGTCAGATTCGCTTTTCTTACTAATTTTGTAGTAGAAATGAAAATACTGGCCGACATCAATACCCGAAAGAGTGATATTTTGATTTTCTTCTGCTTCCTTACAGCAGCGGCTCTTTTGTCGTGGGCTGCATATGCGGCGTGGATCAATTTCCGCACTACTCCTCCTTATGTCGACAGAGACCTATATCCAGTGGCGGGCTTCGATATTTCATCTCACAATGGCGACATAAATTTCAAGTCGGCAGTCAGCGACGGAATGGAATTCGTATGGATTAAAGCCACAGAAGGAGTGACTTTCAAAGACAGAAATTTCTCAAAAAATCATGAATTGGCAGGAAAAGCCGGACTGAAGAGAGGCGCTTATCATTTCTTCAGGTTTGACAAGGATGGAGTGGAGCAGGCCATTAATCTCCTCGAGACCATTGGCGACCGTGACCTTGAATTAGGAGTCGCCATCGACATTGAATCCTCCGGAAATCCTAAGAATGTTGCCGACGAACTGATTTTGGAAAGAATCACCGCCATGGTCGACTATCTCAACCTGCGAGGGCTCGCTCCCACTCTCTATTGCAATAAAGCTGATTACTACAATTATATGGCAGAGTCTTTCCCCGCAAATTCCCTTTGGATCTGCTCTTTTTCGCAAGACCCCATATCTTCTCCTTGGACCTTCTGGCAATACAATCATAAAGGCTCCGTGAAAGGAATCGACAGCGACGTGGATCTCAACGTCTTCGGAGGCTCTCGCGAGGAATGGATCGATTTCATCTCAAAGCAACAATATAAAGGGGCTCAAAGCAACAATATTAAGGAAATAAATACGTTAATCAATAGTGAAACTTTATAAATCAGTGAAACTATATAAATCCATATCAAAAAGCACCTTCCGTCTCGCTCTTACTTTTGCCGTAGCTATTCTTTCTGCATTTGGAGTAAGGGGCGCAGACCCGGATAAATATGCATCTTCATCAATGTTGGCAAGTGGCAAATGGGTGAAGGTGGATGTCACCACACCCGGACTCCAGACTCTGACAAGGCAGAATCTTAAGAATTTCGGGTTTGACGACCCTAATTCTGTATGTGTATACGGATATGGCGGACGAATGATTTCTGAAGTTCTATCTCCGGATCTCCCCGACGATCTTCCGCCGGTCCCGGTGGTCAGAAAGACCGACGGCTCCATCACTTTTTATGCTACAGGCATCATCGGTCCTACTGCATCTCTTTCATCCCAGATGCGCTTTGACCACACCATAAATCCTTATGGTGAAAGTTCATATTATTTTCTCAGCGATGTGAAGCCTTCGTCCGAGCCAGACTCTCTGGATCTTTCTGACGTGGAGGGAATGCCTGTAAGATCTTCTTTTATAAATCAGATAGTACATGAAAACGACATCATGCAATGCGCCACTTCCGGACGCTTTTATCTTGGTGAGGATTTCCGTACCAACAAATCGCAAAACTTTAATTTCGAACTCCCTGACAATAAGACGGGCAATGCCACTATAAGGATAAAATTTGGTGCGAACACAAGCGGTGCGGGCAGCAGTTTTATTGTCAGCGCCAATGGCGAACGTCTGCCGGCTACCGACGACGACAAGGTGGCGGCTGTCACTTCAAGCGACCAGTATTACAAACTCGCCACTTCCATAAAGCAGGCTAAAAATGTTGGCTCTTCGCTCAATGTCGGCATTGAATACTCTCAGGGTGGTGCGGTCAATCTTGCAAGACTCGACTGGATTGAAGTGGAATATGAGAGAGCTCTCACTCTTAAGGATTCCAGACTCTATTTTATGGTCAACCCATATGAAGCCACTGCATATGAAATCAGCGGCGCTTCGGAGCAGACCGTAGTTTGGGATGTCACCCGTCCATGGGATGTCAAGGAAGTGAAAGGGCTTTACGACCCTGCTTCTAAGACCATTTTAATCGGTGTGAAAGAAAAAGGTCTGCGCGAGTTTATCGCTTTCGAGCCTTCCGTGTCAGGCGCATCGATTCCAGGCCGATTTAAGCTCTCTAACCAGGACATTCACTCGATGCCGACTCCCAACATGGTGATCATTACTCCCGATGAATTTGCAGCGGCTTCCGAACGTATTGCCGAACTTCATCGGGTCCATGACGGAATGATCGTCTATGTGCTTTCGCCCGAAAAGATATTCAATGAGTTTTCAAGTGGAAATCCCGATGTCTCGGCTTTCAGAAAACTCCTTAAGATGTGGTATGACCGTAGCCAAGCTGACCCGGAAGGAACTCAGTTTGGATATTGCCTCCTTATGGGACGCCCTACTTATGACCAGAAAGGGAAAAATCCTGAGACTATACGCGACGGATATCCGCACACTTTGATATGGCAGTCTGCTACCGTCTTGACTGAGACAAGCTCTTACAGCACCGACGACTTCATAACAATGCTGGAAGATGAGACTGCCGAGCGACCCATGTCTATACGCAAACAGCTCGTGGGCGTTGGGCGCTACACTGTGAGATCTGCATATGAAGCTGATGTAGTTGCGACAAAACTTGAAGCTTATATGACCGACCCAATATATGGAGTTTGGCGCAACAACGTAATGGTGATTGCCGATGACGGAGACTCTGCACAGCACCTCGACCAGGCTCAGAGTGCCATCAAGAATATGATGACAGCTTCTGCCGGTCCGCACTATGCTTACGACCGAATCTTTTTAGATGCTTTCGAGCGTAAGCAGACAGGTGTCGGACTGACATTCCCCGTTGCTAAAGAGAAAATGCTGTTGAAATGGCAGAAAGAGGGAACATCCTATATCACTTATATCGGCCATGCAAGCTCTAAGGAATGGGGACATGAAAAATTGCTGACTTGGTATGACATCAACAACTTGTCAAATCAATATCTCCCTGTGCTGTATGCTGCCACATGCAGCTTCGGCAAGTGGGATTCGGAAGACATCAGCGGAGCTGAGCATTTACTCATGAATCCTGCCGGTGGCGCGATTGCCGTCATCACTCCCAGCCGTACTGTCTACATTAGCAAAAACGAGACCATCACTAATTCTCTGTCGCGACAGGTGTTCCAAAAAGATAGCCTCGGACAAGGTCAAAGACTTGGCGACATTGTAAGACAAGGTAAAAACTTAAATGTATCGCCGGATGACAACATGCTTCGATATCACCTCTTCGGAGACCCGGCTCTGCGTATGCCTGTGCCAGCTCTGACAGTAACGGTCGACTCAATCGGATCTTCTCCAGCAGCCGCTACCCTTGAAGATGCCCCGGTCATCCAGGCTCGTTCTGCCGTAAAGATAAGCGGAAGAATTACTGATAGCGAAGGAAACAAGACTGCTTTCAACGGACCGATTCAATACACTCTTTTTGATGCCGAAAAGAGCGTCCAGACTCATGGATGGGGCACAGAAGGAAAGGTCTCCGTCTACCAAGACCGTTCAAGCAAGCTTGCTACAGGAAGCACTATGGTCAGCGATGGTGAATGGACAGCTACTATACTGATGCCTTCGGAAATTTCCAACAATTATGCCCCGGCGCTGCTCTCTCTCTATGCATATGATCCGGATATGAAGGTGGAAGCTAATGGTTCTACCGAAAATGTCTATGTATATGGATATGACGAAAATGCCACTGATGATTCCGAAGGTCCTGAGATCGAAAGTTTTGCAGTCGCCTCATCTTCCGGTGCGCAAGGTGCGACTGTGCATTCCAATCCCGTAGCATCGGCTGTCTTCAATGATGAAAGCGGCATCAATATCTCAGATGCAGCGATCGGACACAAGATGACCCTATTGCTCGATTCAAATAAGATCCTCGACGACGTGAGCAATTATTTCACTCCCGACCCGCAAGATGAGACAAGGGGAAGCATCGCTTATCCTCTGAGCAATTTGGAGCCAGGCGACCACAAACTGACCCTGACAGTATGGGATAATGCCGGAAATTCAAGCAGCGAGGCCATCGAATTCAAAGTTGGACTAAATATGCGACCTGCCCTGACTGAGATTTCTACTTTCTACAATCGGGAAAGGGATGAATTCAACATGACTGTCACTACCGACAGGGCTCTTTGCACACTCAACTGCACGCTTGAATGCTTCGACCTTTTGGGTCATCCACTGTGGAGTCTCGACCGAAAGGCATATTCCAACAGCAACAGTTCTTTCTCAATCACTTGGGATCTTAACGACTCAAACGGCAATCGGCTCCCAAGAGGTATTTATACTCTTAGGGCAACTGTCACTGATGAAGATGGCCTTTCAACTTCCCAAAGCAAAAAAATAGCAATACCGGCAAAATGACAATCTACGCTATAGTCAATAATCTTCTCTCCACAAGCGACTCTTTCGATTCGGATAAACCTATATGGTCTGTCATCTCTCCGGCAGCAATCCTTCAGGGAGGGAACCCCTTCTTTGTTCCCGATTTTGCAGATATCTTTGAAGCAAGATCTGCTCTCGCTTTGAAGATTGGCAAATTAGGGAAGGGGATCGCTCCCAGATTCGTAGGCAGATATATTGAGTCGGCTGCTCCTGCCGTACTCTTTGTGGCGTCTGATTTGCTTTTTTCATTGAAAGAGAAAGGTCTTCCCTGGTCGCAGGCCATAAGCTATGACCGAAGTTTGGCTTTGGGAAAGTTTTCTGATATGACTCTTGATGAATGCAAGAATTGTAAGTATGGATTTGCATTAAAGGAGTCTGACTCCGACATAGCCTCTACATGGGTTGGCGAGCCCCAATCACTCTACATCGAGGAGACAATCTCAGCCCTTAGCCGAGACAATGCACTGAAAATGGGCGACATTATTCTCGTAGGTATTGGAAGGACTGGATCAAAGGTGTCTCCCGACATGAGATTGACCCTCACGCTCAATGACTCCGAATCTACGGCTTTCAACATACGTTAAGAGCCCCTCTCTAAAATAAAACGAATAGTTTTCTCGTTATTTATACATGACAACTTCAAGAATCTTATGCGCAATTGCAGCTGCTTTTTGTGCTTCATATGCATTTGCTCAGAGCGGCAACGACATAAAGAACAACGAGTTCAACCCGGTACAGACCGGTGTGACTACCTTGAGTATCACTCCTGATGCCCGCGGAAGCTCCATGGGCAACCTTGGGGCTGCAACTGATGCAGACATAAACGCACAATTCTGGAATCCGTCGAAGTATGCTTTTGCATATTCTGCCGGCGGAGTCGGCATTAGCTATACTCCTTGGCTTCGCAAGATTGTCAACGACATCTTTCTTGCCGATGTGAGCGGCTATCTCAAATTGGGCAGCAGCGACAATCAGGCTCTTAGCGCATCCTTAAGATATTTCTCACTCGGCGAAGTGATCGTAGACGAAGCGGCCACTTACACCATCAACCCCTATGAATTTGCTGTCGACTTCGGTTATTCCCGCAAACTGAGCGAAAAATTCTCAATGGGAGTCGTGCTGCGCTATATCCTCTCCGACCTTGCTTATGAAGATTCTTTTTCGGGCGACACTAATACTGCAGGCTCGGCTTTCGCCGTCGACCTGAGCGGCTACTATACAACGTTCCCAATGATCGGAAGAAGCGAATGCCAATGGAGCTGGGGCTTCAACATCAGCAACATCGGTTCGAAAGTCAGCTATGACCATGGCACAACATACTATTATCTGCCGACAAACCTCCGACTGGGTACAAACTTCACATTCCCGCTTGCCGACTACAATCTCCTTTCTATCGGACTCGACCTCAATAAACTCCTTGTGCCTACCAAACCACGTGAATCTGACTATATTAATCCAGGAGGGGCTTATTATGATCCCAACAAATCTGAAGGCGAAAATGCTCAGGCTTTCGATGATGCAACCCTGAAATGGGAGACAATGTCGCCAATCTCAGGTATCTTCAAGAGCTTCAGTGATGCTCCCGGCGGATTCGCGGAAGAATTGAAAGAAATCAATATCTCTGTTGGTGGCGAATATTCCTACAACGACCAATTCTTCGTCCGTATGGGCTACAACTATGAGAATGCTATGAAGGGTGGCAGAAGCTACTTCGGATTTGGAGCCGGGTTCTCGCTTAATGTAGTGCGCCTTGATGCCTCCTACATGCTCGCCACCGCCCAAAGCTCACCCCTCGACCAGACCATGCGCTTCACTCTGAGCTTCGACATGGACGGCTTACGCGACCTCCTTGGCAAACGCCGACGCTAAATCAATGCATAATTCACAATGCATAATGCATAATGAATTTGCCTAAGGAATTATATTCATCATTCATCATATATCATTTATAATTCATCATTTATAATTAATGTTCAGGATCGGCCAAGGCTACGACGTCCATCAGCTCGTAGAAGACCGCGACCTTTGGATCTGCGGTGTCAAAATTCCTCATACTCATGGGCTCCTCGGCCATAGCGATGCCGACGTTGCCATTCATGCTCTTTGCGACGCTCTCCTCGGAGCTCTTGCTCTCGGAGACATTGGCAAGCATTTCCCCGATTCTGACCCTCGCTACAAGGGAATCGACAGTAAGATTCTTCTCGGTCATGTGATGGATCTGATCAGAAGCCACGGATATGAACTCACAAACTGCGATATCACCATCTGCGCGGAAGCCCCAAAATTCCGTCCTTACATCGACGAAATGCGCGAGACTCTCGCCTCTGTGATGAATGTTAAACCCGACCAAGTCTCAGTAAAAGCCACCACGACTGAAAAACTCGGCTTCACAGGTCGCCGCGAAGGCATCTCCTCCCTTGCCATAGCTCTCATCTCCAAAATATAAATCTCGTCTTCAACACTGCGCTGAGGACGCCAGTCCGAAGTAATATGAACCTCAACGAAAAGCAAATCCGGGCCATGGAGGCCACTGAAGGACGTGTGCGCGTCGTAGCCGGTGCCGGCTCAGGCAAGACTCGCGTGCTCGCCCATCGCTTTGCTTTTCTCGTCAATGAACTCGGCATCTCTCCCGGCAATGTGCTTTGCCTCACATTCACCAACAAGGCTGCACAGGAGATGAAACACCGCATTGCCGGCATGGTAGACCGAGGAAATGTCAATGATCTAATCTGCACGATCCATAGCTTCTGCGTGAAGCTTCTGCGCAGGGAAATATATAAATTAGGCTACCCAAAGAATTTCACCATCATTGACGAAACCGATGCCAAAGATCTTGCCAAGATTGCCATGCAGGAATTTGGTATCGACAGAAAGAAAAACACTGCCGAACGTCTTCTTAAGGATGTTGCTGCTTTGAAAGGCTATGATCCGGACGGATATATTGCAAAATATCTTATGCCGGGAGCTCCGGTAGGCGCCCCCGATGTTAATGTAAGATATATACAATTGCAACGCAAGCAATTCGCTCTTGACTACGACGATATCATCTATATGGCCACTTATATTCTCACACACTTTCCGGATGCAAGGAAATATTGGTGTGAGAAACTCAACTATATTATGGTGGATGAAGTGCAAGACTGCAGTGGCGACGACTGGAAACTCATCGAGATTCTTGCATCTCACCATGGCAATCTCTTTGTAGTAGGCGACCCTGACCAGGCTATTTATGAATGGCGTGGCGCTTCGCCAAAGACTTTCGTCAATTTCAAGGCTGACACTGACATCATCCTCGACCTCAATTATCGGAGCACTCCCGATATCCTTGCTGTAGCCAACAGTATTATTGCCAACAATAAAAACCGAATTCGGAAGGAGCTGACTGCTGTCCGCCTCAACGAGCGGCTACCTATGTGGATGCACTGCAAGAGTGAGAGTGAGGAAGCCGAATGGATAGCCGGAATCATTGAAAATGGTGCCATTGAAGGCAACCGTTTCATCGATTATGCCGTGCTCTATCGTAGCTCGTTTCTCTCCCGACGCATCGAGCAGGCTCTTCTGAAAAGAAAAATACCTTATACGGTATGGGGTGGCGTGAGATTCTTCGAAAGGAAGGAGATTAAGGATATCATCAGTTATCTACGCCTTACGGCTAATGAAAATGATGATATGGCTTTCACGCGTATTGTCAATGTTCCGGCCCGTAAGTTTGGAAGTGTGACTCTCGGAAAGCTCAGGCAACTCGCCGACTCGGAAGGCGACTACCTCTATCCCACTCTCCGACGCCATATCGGCGAACCCGCTTTTGGAAAGAAACCGATACGCGATTTCATCTCCCTCATAGAGAATGCACGCTCTATTGCTGAAGGATTGAAGGTGTCCGACCTTACGGAGCGCCTGATGCAGACAAGTGGACTTGACACTATGTATCGAACTGACGAAGAGGAAGAGCGACTGGAAAATGTAGCTGAGCTTATCAATTCGATGATTGAATTTGAATCCACCCGATTCGAAGATGGAGAGTCTGACCTATACCATTATTTAGGAGAGATCGCACTCTACACTAATACCGATCATCAGGAAGACAAGGATAAGGTAAGATTGATGACGATCCATCAGGCAAAAGGGCTGGAGTATCCAAACGTCTTCATAATGGGGCTTACTGAAGGTGTTTTCCCAAACCACCGTTCCATCCGCGAACGCCGCATCGACGGCGAGGAGGAAGAACGCCGATTGATGTATGTCGCAGTGACACGAGCCAAAGACATGCTCTATCTTTCTGACTCCGAAGGCTATCTCAACGAGAGCGGCGCCTTAAAATATCCTTCTCGATTTATTTCTGAGATCAATGAAGGATTGATAAGAATTGAAGGAAATCCTGACAAGACTCTTCTGGAAGGCACAAAAAATATGGTACGCACCCTCGACGAAGAATTAGGGGGCGGCGACCAAAGCGTCTGGACAGCCGGAACTAAAGTGACCCATCGCATATTCGGTGAAGGCACCGTCGAGAGCTACGATCCTCCTTCCAAATCCTACAAAGTACGCTTCGGAGAAAAAGTCCGCCAGCTGATCCCCTCCGTCCTGAAACCCCTCTAACTCTCCACACCTCCCACTAACACCCGACTGGTAGGGACGCACACCTCCTGCCTCCACAAGACCCGAATTTACCCTGCTTGCTCGTGCCTCTGCAAGACCAGAATATACCCGACTGGTAGGGACGCACGGCTCGTGCGTCCGCCACAAAAAAAGTCCGCCAATTAATTAGCGGACCTATTTCAATAAAACCAATTATGCATTATGAATTATGAATTGTGCATTAATCATACTGCATTAAGCCAATAGCGACTCCACATACTGGTAGTCAGGCTCGTTTGTCTGTTCCTCTACCATCTTGCTTCCTAATATCTTCCCGTCCTTGTCAATTACGACTACCGAACGAGCCATCAATCCACGAAGAGGTCCTTCTGCAAATTCGACGCCATATACCTTGCCAAAATCAGAGCGGAAAGTGCTTCCTGTCACGACATTCTTGATGCCATTAGCTGAGCAGAATCTCTGAGCTGCAAATGGAAGGTCAGCAGATACGCATACCACTACCGTCTCCGGAAGATTAGACACCTCCACATTAAACTTCCTTACCGATGCGGCGCATACGTCTGTATCGATGCTCGGGAAGATATTAAGAACTACGCGTTTACCTTTCAATGATTCCAAATTGAAATCTGAAAGATCTTGCGCTGCCAAACTAAATTCGGGAGCCTTTGCTCCTGCTGCCGGGAGTTCTCCTACTGTCTTCACGGGAGCTCCCTGAAATTTTACTGTTGCCATATTTTTTTATTGTTATAATAATTTTTTCAATATTAAAACGATTCAAGTCATTCATAGGTTTATCTCCAATTTCTCGAAAAACATTATTATTCGCTAAAAATATTCAAATTTCAAAATTCAAAATTCAAAATTACTTTAACTTCTAAATTATTTTTAGTAATTTTGTGTTTTATTAGACGTATTATGCTATTAAACTATGAAACTTATAAAACTCATGGCCATGGGCCTTCTTACCGTTAGCCTGAACGCTTTCGCTCAAAAAAAGACCGAAATACTCATCTGGGATGAAAACCCACTCGAACAGTCAGAGGCAAAATCTGAAAGAGTCAAAGCCCAAGACTACAAGAAAGATCCTGCCATCACTGTCTACACTCCGAAGAATCCAACCGGAAAGACAGTCCTGATGTGCCCAGGCGGCGGTTATACTCATCAAGCCTCCGCCCATGAAGGCCATGATATGGCCGATTGGTATAATGCCCAAGGCATAACATATGCTGTGCTTAAATACCGCCTCCCTTATGGCGACAATACAATCCCTCTCGCAGATGCCGAACAAGCAATGCGCATTCTCCGAAAATACTCTGCAGAACTTGGGGTCGATCCTAAGAAAGTAGGCATTGCAGGTGCATCAGCCGGCGGACACCTCGCTTCGACGCTCGCCACTCACTATTCCTCTCCTGAGACAAGACCGGATTTCCAGATTCTCTTCTATCCGGTGATTAGCATGGATGCTAAAAAGACACATATGGGTTCCAGAAAAAGCCTGCTCGGTGAGAATCCCTCTGATGAGCTCGTAGCTCTTTATTCCAACGAACTTCAAGTCACTCCCGACACTCCGAAGGCTTTCATCATCCTTTCTTCCGACGATGGGGCCGTGCCTCCCGCCAACAGCATCGATTACTACTCTGCACTAATCAACAATAAGGTAAAGGCATCGCTTCATGCTTTCCCTGTCGGTGGCCATGGATGGGGGTTCCGCGACAAATTCCCCTACAAACGCCAATGGACCGGAGAACTCGAAAAATGGCTCAACTTAGAGATTAAATGATTTTTATGGCTGAATATAACGAAAACGACAACATATTCGATTTTGACTCCGTTGCTTCCGACCCCGAAGTTGCTTCCGACCCCGAAATGACAGAAGATGAAACTCAATTCGAGGCGGAAATTGACACTCCTGCTAAGGTTGCCGACTCAGGCTATGGCGACGATGCCATCCAGACTCTCGAATGGAATGAGCATATCCGCCGTCGCCCCGGTATGTATATCGGAAAACTCGGCGACGGATCTCATGCTGAGGATGGCATCTACGTGCTCATAAAGGAAGTCGTAGACAACTCCATCGACGAATTCAACATGGGTGCCGGCAAACGAATCGACATTTCCATAGATGCAGACACCGGCGAGGTAAAGATACGCGACTATGGGCGTGGCATTCCTCTCGGCAAGGTGAAGGAAGTGGCTTCCGATATTAATACCGGCGGTAAGTTTGACGATAAGAACTTCAAGAAATCAGTAGGTCTGAATGGCGTCGGCCTTAAGGCAGTCAACGCCCTCTCCACCCATTGCGAAGTGACAAGTTATCGCGACGGCGAATCTGTGCGTGTCTCATTCGACCGTGGCAAACTTATCGAACACACCGATAAGATGCCTACGAAAGAGGAAAATGGCACATTGGTTTGCTTCCGCCCGGACGAGTCTCTTTTCCGTGGATATAAGTTTGATCTCGAGACTATCGAGACTATGGTGACCAATTACACTTACCTAAACGTCGGTCTTCATATATATTTCAACGGAAAGAGATATCTCTCGCGCCATGGCCTTCTTGACCTCCTTAAAGAAAACATAACTGCCGAACCTCTCTACCCCATCATTCACCTAAAGGGTGACGATATTGAGATTGTCATCACCCACACCGATCAGAATGGTGAGGAATACTATTCCTTTGTCAATGGACAGCACACTACCCAGGGAGGAACTCACCTCGCTGCTTTCAAAGAGCATATAGGAAAGACCATAAAGGCTTTCTCCGGAAAGAACTACGAATATGCCGACATCCGAAATGGCATCGTTGCGGCTGTCAGTGTGCGTATCCAGGAGCCTGTGTTCGAATCGCAGACAAAAACCAAGCTTGGAAGCAAGGAGATTGCTCCCAACAGTCCGATTACCGTCAATAAATTTATCGGAGATTTCCTGAAGAAGGAGCTCGACGACTATCTCCATAAGAATACGGAGGTGGCTAATGTGATGCTTAAGAAAATCGCCGCCAACGAGAAGGAACGCAAGTCGATGGCCGGCATCGCCAAGCTCGCTCGTGAAAAAGCAAAAAAAGTCAACCTCCACAATAAGAAGCTCCGTGATTGCCGCATTCATTACAACGACACGCTTCGCACCAATGCAAAAGAAGACCGCAGGGATGAGTCGGCTATTTTCATCACCGAGGGTGACTCAGCAAGCGGAACAATCACCAAGGTAAGAAACGCTGAGACCCAAGCCGTGTTCTCCCTTCGTGGAAAA
This sequence comes from uncultured Sangeribacter sp., assembly GCA_964399005.1. Taxonomy (GTDB): domain Bacteria; phylum Bacteroidota; class Bacteroidia; order Bacteroidales; family Muribaculaceae; genus Lepagella. Next base: position 9,175 of record CAYNPB010000029.1, on the reverse strand, counting down.
CCTCTCAACAGTTTCGGACTCACTCAGGAAATAGTCTATAAAAACGATGAGTTCAACCTCCTGCAGGCGGCTCTCAATATTGAAGAAGGCATTGAAGGACTTCGCTACAATAAAGTGATAATTGCCACTGATGCCGATGTCGACGGTATGCATATCCGACTTCTCTGCATCACTTTCTTCCTGATGTTTTTCCCTGATCTGGTGAAAAAAGGACATGTCTACATACTCCAGACTCCCCTTTTCCGCGTGAGAAATAAGGTTGCCATCCAGAGGAAAAAAGGCAAGAAGAAAAAAGATGCCGTAGACGGTGAAAAAGATACTTACTACTGCTACTCCGATGAGGAGCGCGAAGCAGCTATCGCGAAGTTTGGCAAAAACGCTGAAATCACTCGATTCAAAGGACTCGGAGAAATCAATGCCGATGAGTTTGCTGAGTTTATTGGCCCTGACATGCGTCTTGACCCCGTCATCATTAAGAAAGAAGACTGCTACGACCAGCTTATGGAGTTCTATATGGGCAAGAACACTATGGACAGGCAGAACTTCATCATCGACAATCTAATCATTGAAGAAGAGGCATGAAAACAGCTGTTTTTCCCGGAAGTTTCGATCCCTTTACTATAGGACACAAAGACATAGCAGACCGAGCACTTAAGATATTCGACTCCCTGATAATCGGAATCGGCTTCAATATCAACAAGCCCGGCGCTTCTGAGATAATTGCCAAAAGAGTGAAGGCAATAAAGGATTTATTTGCAGCCAATCCTAATGTGAAGGTGGAAGCCTATTCCGGACTGACAGTTGATTTTGCAAAGCGTCATGGTGCAGCTTTCATCGTGAGAGGTCTGCGCGAAGTCAAAGACTTTGAGTATGAACGCAATCTTGCCGACACTAACGCCGCCATCTCCGACATAGAGACAGTATTCCTGACCGCCCGACCTGAATTGGGATTCATCTCAAGCAGCATGGTGAGGGAACTGAATGCAAACGGCTACGACACTTCACGATTCTTGCCGAAGGCTGCGGATTGAGCGGATTTGTAAACGGTATGATCCCTTTGTTAAACTTTTACTTACTTAAAGCGTCTTACTCTATAGATAACTACGATATTTGAAAGATGAAGAAATTACTTTACGCTATATTTGCACTCCTCACATCAGCGGTGTCGGCACAACAGTTTTTGCCGGCTCACAAGCTCTCTTATGCTGAGCAGGCTATTTCCAAAATGTATGTTGACTCTGTCAACGAAGATAAACTTGTGGAGGATGCGATTGTCGGTATGCTCAAAAGCCTCGATCCCCACTCTTCTTATACAAATGCTAAGGAAACCCAAGACCTTAACGAGCCTCTCGATGGCTCTTTCAGTGGCATCGGTATCTCATTCAATATGGCCACCGATACCCTGTATGTGATTGAGACTATCGGTGGAGGACCTTCTGAACGTGTCGGAATCCTTCCCGGCGATCGTATCATCAAGGTCAACGACACTGTCATTGCCGGAGTAAAGATGCTCAATTCAGACATTATGCGCCGTCTCCGCGGCCCTAAAGGTACAAATGTCGACGTGACTGTGCTCAGATATGAAGCTGCCATTCCCGACACGATTGAATTCCGGATCACTCGCGATGATATTCCAATCTTCAGTGTGGATGCTGCTTATCTCGTAGAGCCGGGCATCGGATATATTCGTCTCAACAAATTCGGAGCTGAAACCCACAAGGAATTCGTAGACGCGGTAAAGAAACTCAAGAAAGAGGGTATGAATGATCTCATTCTTGACCTCAGCGATAATGGTGGCGGCTACCTGAAAGCTTCTGTCGATATCTTAGGAGAACTTCTTCCTGCCGGCAGCCTCGCTGTATTCACGGAGGGCACCAACAGTCCTAAATATGACTACTTTGCTTTCCCGTCAGACAAGAATCCTCTTTTTGCAGATGGGAAACTCGTCATTATGATGAATCAATATTCGGCGTCTGCTTCTGAAATCACGGCCGGCGCTGTCCAAGATTGGGACCGCGGCGTGATCGTTGGTCGCCGTAGTTATGGAAAAGGTCTCGTGCAGCGTCCGATTCCATTCCCTGACGGATCCATGATGCGCCTCACAGTGGCTCACTACTACACTCCTACAGGCCGCGACATCCAGAAGCCTTACACTAAAGGGAATGCCGACGCTTACGCTCATGATATTTTAGATCGCTTCAATCATGGCGAGCTGATGCATGCCGACTCCATAAAATACATCGACTCTTTGAAGGTCAATTCTTTGAAGCTTAATCGTCCGATATATGGTGGCGGTGGAATCTACCCGGATCGATTTGTTGGTATCGACACAACTGAGAATACTAAATACTACCGTCAGATCATGGCAAAAGGATTGATCAATCGCTTTGCAATCAAGACTGTAGATAAAGACCGCAAGGAGATTCTTGCTAAGTATCCCACAGATAAAGATTTCCTTAAAGGATATAAAGTTTCTGATGCCCAGCTTCAGGAACTCTTCGATATGGCTACGGCTGAGAAAATTGAGTATAATGCTGAGGAGGCGAATCTTAGCAAACCTCTCTTCTCGATGATTATAAAAGGCCTTATCGGGCGCGATATCTACGATTCCTCCACTTACTTCAAGGTCTACAACGAACGCGACCCGATGTTCAAGACTGCTTTGGATGTCATCAAATCGAAAGATTACAATGCTATCCTAAAATCACCAAAATCGAAGTAATCTCCCTCTTTCATCACCTCTCTCCTCATTCATTATCCTACCGACGACGCAGGTCTGAAGTTCACATTTATAGGCATAAGCCTATCCCATCTTAGAAACAACAATAACAACCCCAAATATGAGACAATTGACTTTTGCTATCTGCCTGGGTCTCGCTTCAATTGCTTTTGCCCAGTCCACTTCTCCGGAAGAGCTTATTCAAGCTGCAAAGAATTTGAATTCTCAAGCTCAGTCAGCCGAAGAAATGCTTGATTCAAATATTGGATTGGCTGACTCTATCTTGGCGCAACCCATTGTCTACGACAGCGCGCTTTTTCAACCCCCGGTGGTACGTGACCTGTCCGAAATTCTTGCAACTTTTCCTGAGACAATGCCGGAACTCCCTTATAATCCTATGGTTGGCCCTTGGGTATTCTCCGGGTATCGCTCTCAGAAAGAGCGTTCTTTCAACGACATAATCGACAATGTGGAATTAGATGTCGAAGAATTAAAGAACTCTTCATGGGAAAACAAATCGGTTATCCCCGATTGGCTCCGAGATGCTCTGACTCAGGCACGCATCAGTCAAGACTACATGTATAAGTCGATGATATACACTCCGCATACCATCCAATACACATATTGGGATCTTCCTGTGCCCCCAAGATTGCCTGAAGACGACGTCACTCTCGGCACTTATATCAAGAATCTGAACCTTCCGGAAATCGCAGTTGCCGACGCACTCCTTCCCGAATTTGAACTCAAGAAGAAGCATTGGCTTCACAAATTCAATACCGGACTGCAGTTTTCACAGGCTTACGTTTCTAAAAACTGGTATCAAGGTGGCAACAACTACATTGCTCTCCTCTATAATTTCTACTGGAATGTGCAGTTGAACCCCACATATCATCCCAATCAGATTTTCGAAAGCACTCTTACATATAAGCTTGGCATCAATTCAATTGAACAGAATGCCGTAGGTCGTAAATATTCTATTTCCGAAGACAACCTGCAATACAACGTCAAGTATGGTTTTAAGGCTTTCAAGAAATGGTTCTATACTCTGACAGGATTATTCAAGACACAGTTCTTCAACAATTATAAGACCAATACCAACATCCGTTCAGCTTCTTTCCTTTCTCCCGGTGATCTCAACCTCGGTATCGGTATGACGTATTCGTATGTCAATAAGAAAAAGACCTTCAATATGTCGGCGTCTGTAGCTCCCCTCTCTTACAACCTGAAGATTTGTATCGACGACAAGATTGATCCCACTCCTTTCAATATCAAGCCCGGACATAAGACTCACAATGAATTCGGTTCGAGCGGTGAAGTCAATATGACATGGCAAGCCACTTCCAACATTTCCATGCGTACCCGTCTCTTCGCATTTACAGACTACAACTACTTCCAGGGAAATGTGGAGACTACATGGGATTTTGCAATCAACAAATTCCTCAGCACTCAGATTTATGCCAATCTTCGCTATGATTCCAGCTCTGACTTCAACATCAGCAGATGGCATCATTGGATGCTGAAGGAGATCCTAAGCTTCGGCCTCTCCTACTCCTTCTCTACCAAATAATCAAGCGCCCAACGCTCACAGCGTACGCCCACCGAAACATTTGAGTAGCAAGCACGCTCCGCGTGCGCCCCCAGAAGCATTTGAGTAGCAAG
>CAYNPB010000029.1:0-4697 GCA_964399005.1 uncultured Sangeribacter sp. | reverse complement strand
TCCGCGTGCGCCCCCAGAAGCATTTGAGTAGCAAGCACGCTCCGCGTGCGTCCCCAAGAGAAAAAGCTTTTATGATAAATCTAAAAAAAATAATAATGTCGGCACTGATATCCCTAATATCAGTGCCGGCATTTGCTTTTTTCTCTTCTGAAGCCGAGATCCGAGACTGGTGCGCCACCAACGTCCTGGCTCCAATCGAAGGCATTTGGGAATATCCCGAAGATGGCGCAAGAGTGCTTATTATGGCCGATGATACTCATCCCGACACTTATGCCATCTACATTATCCGAACACCCGACTGCCGACTTGAATTCGGCGATATAATAGGCCGGTTACACCCTACAGTCGACACCAAGCAATTCCGCCTCGAGCAATGGACCCACAAGAATAAATCGATATTCTCAAATGCCGAGAATTGTGCCGCCACTCTGTCAGCCGACGGAGAGTCTATTCGGGTTAAGGCTCCTAAATTGAAACTTAAGATAAATCTCAACACTCTTCTCCCGAGATTCTGGAGAATTGTAAGAGTGTCATATAAAAATCCGGTCGAAGATCTCCCTGCCGGTCTCATTAAAGTCTATCCCGGCTACGATCATAACGGCTCCCTTCGCCGCAAAATCCGAATATTATGAAAGCTATCCTCCTCATTCTGTCGATTCTCATTCTTGCCACTACCGTAGAGGCAAGAAAGATCAAGACGAAACACTCCCTCCCCAAGCATTCGGAGAAGTCAATCAATGCCGAGAGGACAGAGCAAACAGATTCCATTATATCCGTTTCTACTGATTCATTGACGTTCGTCGAAAAAATCTTGCCCGGGATTCGGTTTTATGGATTCGACAAGACAGTGGGCAGCTCATTGGAAAGCTTCTTTATAGTGAATGGACTCGACACAGACATTGCGGCGATGGAAGTCTCCATCACCTACTTCGACATGAAAGGACGTCAGCTCCATAAGCGCAACGTGAACATTGAAAAAGAAATCCCGGCTCATGAGACGGTTCGCACCGACATCAAAAGCTGGGACTCCCAAAAATCCTTCTACTTCCACCAATCCGTAAAACCAAAGCGCCAAGCCACCCCCTTCTCCGTCAAACTCGACCTCCTCTCCATCAAAACCGGGAAATAAATAATTTATATAAATAATTTATTTTCAGTTTTGCTTGTCTAATTATCTTGGGTTGCAATCCCAATGCGCAGGAACTGCGCTTATTCTCTGCGCTCTCCTGGCGATGCGAAGCAGCCAGTTCTGCTTTGCGAGCTTGCAATAATCAAGTCGCGAAGCCCCTTCAATTGACCCCCTCTGCTCCTCTGCGCTCTCGCGTGAAATATATTGCGAAAGTAGAGTTATTTACAAGTCATAATCTGAAGCACAAGCTTGTCGGTAGCCTGCATGGAGTCTCTTCCTATGCTTGTGAGATTAAGAATGGTCTCATCTACATCATCCGAGATGATTCCTTCGGCTGAAGTGACCGCAAAACCTTGCATGGCAAGCATAGCCGACATCATGGCTGTGCTTACTCCACTTGATATCTTCATTGAGCAAGATGGCTTTGCACCGTCGCAAATCATTCCGGTGAGATTAGCCACCATGTTCTTTACAGCATCACACACTTGCTTGTAGTCGCCTCCCATCAGATACACCAAGGCACTCGATGCGCCGGTAGAAGCCACCACGCAGCCACAAAGTGCCGACAAGCGGCCAAGCGACTGCTTGATATATATTGATGTCAGATGGCTCAGCACCAAAGCTCGTATTGTAGTCTCTTCAGAAGCATTTATATCCATCGCATAAGACACTACAGGCATCGTGGCAGTTATACCCTGATTGCCAGAGCCACTGTTGCTCATCACCGGCACCAACGCTCCCCCCATCCTCGCATCGCAGGCTGCCGAAGTTAGAGTAATGGCATGGGCTACCGGGGTGTTGCCAAAAAACCTTTCACCAAAATGAAGCACGGTAGAACCAAGACAATGCCCATATTCCCCTTTCAATGCAAATTTTGCAGCCGCAAGATTAAGATTTTTTGCTTCAAGGATGAATGATATTTCTTCTATAGGAGCGGTCATGGCAAAGTCATATACCATCTGCATGTTCAATTCAGGATCCTTCTGTGCCGTCACATCTCCACCTTCACCTTGCTCCGATTTTTCAAAAAGCACATCTCCATCCTTTTCTATCAGAATGAAATTCGTGTGAGCGCCGGAAATCACAGTCCTGACTGAATGCCCTTCCCCAACAGCCCTGACATCAATATGCAGATTTGAAGGAGCATCCTGTGCCAAAGATATTTTTATTTTATCTTCCGAAATATATTGCTTCCCTGATTCCACAGCCTCAGGCGTCACATCGCGAAGCACTTCAAGATTATATTCCGATTTCCCAACAAGAGCCCCAAGGGCGACCGCAATAGGCAATCCTATCATCCCTGTCCCGGGGATGCCGACTCCCATTGCATTTTTTATGATATTTCCACTAAGCAAAAGTTCTATCTTTTCAGGCACACATCCAAGCGTCTCTTTAGCCTTTGCCACACATAGTGCCACAGCTACCGGCTCAGTGCATCCAACAGCAGGCACTACTTCTCGCTTGATTAGCCCGATTATCTGCTGACGAAGATCCTTCTCCATTATTTCAATTTAAATTACTAAGTTTCACGTTTAAAGTTAGTCCTCAAACGGGAGAGTATCCCGATGCGCCATCTCTATCCTCCTATTGCGCCAACACTTCCTGCATACGGAAATATAGCGGTCGTTGCCCCCTATTTCTACCTGCTCCCCCTCCGTAATTATCTCACCATTACCATCTATTCTGGCATTCACTATAGTCTTTCTTCCGCAATTGCACGTAGACTTCACTTCCTCTATCGAATCTGCTATTTCAAACAGACGCCGTGACCCCTCAAATAAATGAGTCTGGAAATCGGTGCGCAGGCCATAGCATACTATATTGCACCCATAGTCATCTACCACTCTTGCCAGTTGATCCACCTGTTCCGACGTCAGAAACTGCGCCTCGTCTACGAGCATCCAATCCGGCACACTCAGAGTCTGCTCAAACGTATCCTTCACCATATCATATAGATTAGTCTCGGGATATATCCACTTGCATTCCCTCTCTATGCCGATTCGCGAACGTATCACATTTTTCTTTTCCCGAGTGTCAACTACCGGCTTCAGACACATATAAGCCATGCCCCTCTCCTCAAGGTTGTAGGCAGTAGTCAGCAACATGGCTGTCTTGGCCGACCCCATAGTGCCATATCTGAAATATAGTTTTCCAATCCTGTTCATGGCGCAAATTTACAACCGAAAATTGACATATGCAAATGAAGTTGTTTAATATTTTTTGCCCAATTAAGGATTTTTTGAAAAATATGCATTAACTTTGCATTTTGAAAAAAAATACGATTTATTATGCATGTTTTCCATTCTTCAGTCCCATTTCTTCTCGAATCAGGAGAAGTGCTTCCGGAAATAGATATAGCCTACCACACATTTGGCTCTCTGAATGAGAAAAAAGACAACGTGGCGTGGGTTTGCCATGCTCTGACTGCCAATAGCGATGTCGACGACTGGTGGCCACACACCGTAGAGAAAGGTTGCTTCCTCGATCCTGATAAATGGTTTGTGGTATGCGCCAACATTTTAGGCTCTTGCTACGGCTCCACCGGACCCAAATCCATCAATCCCTCTACCGGCGAACCTTATTATAATGAGTTCCCGAAGCTGACAATCCGCGATATGGTAAACGCGCACATCCTTCTGGCAAAAGAACTCGGGCTTGACCGCATGCATACACTCGTAGGCTGCTCTGTAGGGGGCTTCCAAGCTATAGAATGGGCGGCAATGCAACCGGAACGTTTCGACAAACTCGTATTTCTGGCTACATCACCAAAAGCTTCTCCTTGGAGCATCGCTTTGGATGAGACTCAACGAATGGCAATCTTAAGCGACAAAACTTACGGTGAAAAGCGCCTCGACGCAGCAAGAGATGGACTTGCAGCTGCAAGAGCAATAGGATTGCTCTCATATAGAGGCCCTTGGGGTTACAATCAGACCCAGCAGGATCCTCCCTCAGATGGAATACCTGCCACTCATCGCGCTTGCACCTACCAGCAATATCAAGGCGAGAAATTATGCAGAAGATTTGATGCCTATTCCTATATGGCAATTCTTGATGCCTTTGACACTCACGACATCGGCAGAGGTAGAGGTGGAGTTACAGCCGCTCTTTCAAGAATTAAAGCCCCGGCAATTGTGATAGGAATCACCACCGACATCATCTTCACCCCCGCCGAGATGCAAGAACTCACTGAAATGCTCCCCAACGCTCAATATTTCGAACTTCAGTCAGAATTCGGCCATGACGGGTTCCTCGTAGAGCACAAAAAACTCAACGACATACTCCTCCCCCGCCTCTGATCCTCAAAACCTCGCACATCCCACCCAAAACTCCCCAATCCCTTAAAACCCCTAAACCTCAACATTATCAAGTGAAAAATTGCTTGATAATGTTGAATAAAATTTGCTCATTCAAATTATTTTTTGTAATTTTGCACTGCATTTCGCGCCAAGGCTCTTAAAGATGGAAGTTAATGTGCTCCCACGCCCAACGCAACAACTAATAAATCAATTAATTAAAAATGTACGCAATCGTAGAAATCAAAGGTCAGCAGTTCAAAGCCGAAGAAGGC
>CAYNPB010000028.1:0-21378 GCA_964399005.1 uncultured Sangeribacter sp. | reverse complement strand
GGCCGTCAATCCTCGCACCCGTGAATCCTTCCAGGAAGTTACCAGCCTCAAAACCTTGGTCTGCGCTCAACTTGTAGGGAGTGCGGTCTGAATATCGCTTGCTCAGGAAATCAAGTGAGTTCTGGATCTGCACTTTTGTACCAGACTTGGCGAGTCCTTTAATCTTCTTCTCGATTGAATCAAGACGCTTCACTGATACATTCTCACCACAAGTGTAGATGCATTCAGCATAGGGCTTGTCAAGCTTATACTCAAAACCTATTATACGGCTCTTGCGTCCTCCCTCTCCGAAGTGAGCCGTGTCGATAATCGTCACTATGTCCCCAGCCTTGGGTTGCTTATTTTCGGCAAAGAGAGGCTTCATATAATCCCAAGCCATCGGGCAAGTGCAAGAGGACAAATCCTTGGTGTATTCCTCCAAGGCTTTCTTGCCTTCCTCAAGAAGTTCCTGCTCTGCATCGGCAATGAGTCCGAGGTCTTCCATTTTGGTCGCGTCCCAACCTGAAAGGATGAACTTGTCTCCTTTCTGAGGTTTGAGAAACTCATCTGGAAGTCTGCGTCCATAGTCCTCGTTGACTACCACCTCGATCATCTGCGCTTCTGGATTCCAAGATCCATCTTCATTCTTCTCATTTAGACCTTTCGGGTTGAACTTGGCGCCGAACTCCATGCCGTTGAGCATTCCAGATTGGAAGATGATGTGCAATTCTTCATTCGGAAGCACATAGCTTTCAGAGAAGAAGAATGTTGGGTCGTATTTCAGCCGATAATAAGTCTCATAGACTTCATTTTCCTCGTTATCCTCTGTAGTGGAGGAATATGTTTCCGGCTCTTCAGAAACTGTCAAATCAACACGCGGATAGACGCTATCCAAGACCTCTACTTGCTCCACAATCTCAGCGTCTGGGATGTTCTCCTTGGTCTGAAGATACGGAATACCTTGGGGGAGCATAAGTCTGCGTGCAACTACCCCACCGATTGTATCATTGCCGTCAACATGGCGGTAATTGGTGGGTAGATTGCGGTCTGAGCCATACACATAAAGGCGGTTGGGAGCCTCAGTTTTCGCTTGTTGGAACGAGATTGATGATGTGTTTATCCCAGCTTCAAAAACGTGCTTAGAATCGCTATTTTCACATCTTCCGAAATAGATGACATTCTCATTGACCCACCATTCGCAGTCGAAAGCTTCAGCTATCGCTTGGATTCCTCCGAGGATGGATAGGTTCTCATAGCGCACAAGCTTTGCTTCCAATGAAAGTGATTCATCTGTGGTGTCTACCCTGAAAGGGGAATCGCCATAAGTTATACCGAGGGCATTGAGACAGTTGAGTATGACTTGGGCGTGAAGTCCAATCGTGGCAGTCAATGTGAAGGAAGTTTCACTGGCAGAGTCAACATCTGGGATGATGTAGCGTAGAAGCTTGTTCTTCCAAGCCAAGTAATAGGCATCGAATTTCAACTCATAATCCCATGCGCCAGTTGAAGCATCCCACTTCCCTTCATGAGCTTGGGTGATGAAGAAATCTCCAACAGATGAGCCAATCGGGAATTTCAAAGGCTCACGACTCCAGAAGTGCAGAGTAACACTGTCCTCATTCATTAATGAGAACTTGCGCGTACAGAAAGGAGACAAGACGTGCTGTCTTATCAGGGTTCCTGAAGGGCTGAGTATGTCAAGCTTCTGATTAGTCATTCGGTTGGCGGTCGGTTGGGTTTGGTTCTGTTACTTTAAGTGATAGTGTGGCTATTCCTCGGCAAAACTGCGAGTATTGGTTGCAGGAGTTGTATTGCAGACGGTAGACTGTATTGGGTCTGTCGGTGGTGTATAGCTCGATGTCTCCTTTCGCAAGCTCCGAACAGAAGGCGTCATGCCGGGCGTAGAACTCTTCGGGGGAATCCGCGGTCATCTGGATTTCAAGGTTCAGATCCCGGCTTGCCACCTTCGGGTCGGAGTTGTCTATTCGTGAGCCATCTTCAAGACGTGAGTCGAAGGATGGGCGCCCTTTCATAGGAGTGGGTGCGAGTAAGGAATTGAGGGTATTCTGAGTTGTCAGCACTCCCCACTCTTCCTTGGCATTCTTGCCGTTGATGATGAGATATACACCGTTCATCATTGCTCAAAGCTTATGATGGCGGTGCCATCGTTGTTGCATACCACATCACCGTCTACATTTGTGATGATGATTACCGAGTATCGCTTGGCCTCGATCTCAACCTTTGCTCCGTGCATCGCTATGACGTGGAAAAGTTGGTCAGGAGATGAGAAGGAAGCTTTCACTTGACTATTTCCTACGGCAATGAAGTCACAGTCTGAAACCTCAGCTTCTCCGCAATCCACAAATACGTCAAGCATATCAATTTTGTCGGCAACGCTTCTCCACGCTTCAAGAGAAGGGAAACCAGTCTTGACGGCAAACTCTCTTCCCTGGGCGGTTTGCAAAAGATTGATAGCATCCGTTATCGAGCGTACATCATTAATCTTGTCGCATGCACCGAGGGCGAGAGCTGATTTCTTTATGTCATTGATATCTGTCATAGCCGTTTGTTGATTAAGTCATTGAGCTTTTCAATGCCTGAGTTAATAGTGATGAGTTGCTTTGTATACTTGGAAATGTCTTCCAAGTAACCAGTGGAGAGGAACATCATATCCCTTATCTCACGGAGGGTCGGATTTTCTGAGTCCGTCACCATAGAGAGTGAGGATAGGCTTCTGAGAGTGTCGAGTATCTGAGTGGCGATGATGTTGCCTTCTGCCACAAGAGAGTTGTTGATAGCTTCAAGTTCAGTGAGGGCGGTGAAACGTCCGTTGAGTTCATCAGCCTGATCCTGACCCATAGTTTCCCAACCTCCCTTGGTTGCTTCCTGAGAGTAGGCGCCACCTCCGATAATCTCGTTGATGAAATCGCGGTCGGCAAGTCCTTGCTGAACGATTGCATCATACTGCTGGCGCAGTGTGTCACGTTCTGAGTCAGTGAGGGTCTTGTCGTTCATAGCCTCTGCAAACTCATCATACCACTCGCGGAGCATAAGGTCATACTTCTCATCCATCAATCCATCAATGAGGGCATTGCGGTACATATCTGAGAAGTCATTGCTGAAATCCTTAGCGGAAGATGACATATCGGCAAGCTTGCTCTTGAAGTTGTCGCGGACGGAATCGAAGCTTATATCAGTGAGGTCTTCCTTCAGTTCGTCAAGGTCGCGGTAACGTTCCTGAATCATCTTGTACTGCTCCTCGGAAGCTGATGCGAGTGCGTCTATCTGCCTTTTTAATGCGTCAAGATTGTCAAGCTCTTGGTCGGTCAGTATACCATCCTCCATAGCCTTTGCGAGAGCATCGTAGAACCTTTCGGCAGCTGGCTGAATGTCTTTCTTGAGCATTTCCGAAAGTGCCGATGATATGATATTCTTGACCGCTGCCATAGACTTCTGGGCTGCATCAGTCCCATCATTCCAAGCTTCAGCATAAAGGGAGGCAAACTCATTGATGGCTGATTTCAGATCCTCTCCGATGATTGCTTCCTTGGCTTTCTGCTTGTTGTCAGCAAGAATTTGGTCAATCTCTTCAAGTTGCTCATTGTAAGCCTTCATCTTCTCATCGTCAGTCTTTTTCTTTGCTTCCTCTTCTGCCATCTGCTGACGGATGAGTACTTGTTGCTGACGAAGGAGGGTATTCTGTTGGTCTATGAGATTACTTGCATCTGTGGAGTAGGCTTTGTCAATGGATGAGCCAAGCTGCTCATAACTCTTGTTGAGTGCATCAATCTGCTCCTGGAGTCGTTCGATATTCTTCTGTCTGCGGTTATCTCCGGCTGAGAATATTTTACCGACCCAACCCATTATTTCTCCTGCGGCTGCCGCGATACCTCCGATCATTCCTCCGTTGGCGAAACCTGATGCGATGTTGCTTACGCTTCCCATTGCATCACCAAGATAGCCAAGGGCGTCACCAAGACCGTCAGCTCCTATTGCATCTGCCATATCGGCTGCTTGGTTGGCGAGTCCTCCTACGAGGTCAGATGCAGTTGCTATGGATTCGCATAGGGCGTAGAATTTCTCTTCCGGAGTATTGAGTTGGTCCCATTCTTCCTGAAGTTGTTGGAAGTTAGTCTTCGCTTTGAGGGTAGCCTTTTCATTGGCATCAAGTTCAACATTAGCTTCGCGAAGTTGAGCACTTAGTCTGCTGGTATCGTATCCATCTGCTCCAGTGACTTCAATGAGGTCTTGTAGCCTATTGATTTTTTCAAGGAGCTTGACTCTTTGTTCTTCAAGAGCAATGACATTCTTTCCGGCTGAGTCCATTCTTTCGGAAGTGGACTTACGCTGCTTGAAGTAGTCAGGAACTGCAGATGCAAAGATACCAAAAGTGTTTTCCGATTGAGCATCACGCAAGGATGAGAGAGCTTCCTCATACTTCTGGATTTTGTCTGGATCGAATGTGGCAATCACCTTCTCGCGATACCTTTCCATATCCTCGATGAGCTTGTCAATGGTGGTATCTGAGAGTTTCGATATATCACAGAATGCAAGAGCAATAGCTCCAGTGTCAACCCATTCATCATAGTCAAGGTCAGAGAGAGCCTTGTTGCGCTGAGCCATAAGCATCATACGCTCGCCTTCGTCCTGAGCTTCGGAAATCTTCTTTCCATACTCCTCTTCGATAGCAATGCGTTTCTGCTGATAATTTCCGAACTCCTTTAGATAGGCGTTCATTGACTCCTTGGAAGAATCAAGGCGGTCTTGCTCGGCTTTCTGCTGAGAAGCTTTCAAGTCGGCATAGAGACTTTCGTAACGCTCCTTGATTTTGTCAAATTCTTCCTGATTGATGTCAGAATCTCGGAATACCTTCTTGGCGTATGTCTTATCCTTAGCAGCAAGTTTATCCTGCTCAGCATTGAAGAGAGCCATCTGACGTTGAAGCTCTGCTTCTTCAGCTGCTTTCTCCTGACGTTTAAGTTCTGTCAGTTCCTTCTCATTGTTGAGACGAGTCTGAGCCAACACTTTGGCCTCACCATCATCCATAAGGTCGATACGGTTCTGCCAACGTTGGTATTCATAGTCTTGCTCCAAACGTAGGCGTTCCTCTGCTTGCTTGCGGATAAGGTCTGCAATCTTGCCTTCTGCACTTTCTTCCTTAGAAGCGAGTTGGGATGCAGAGGGACCGGATTTGGATTTGGTCTGACCTCCGTATTTCTCAAATTCAGCTTTCAGACCTTTGAGGGCACTTACTGCATTCTCATAATCCTTAGCAGAATAGGATGCACGATCTGCAGTCATTTTGGCTACAAGTGCTTTTTGATCTTCATAAGCTTTCTTTGCAGACTCATAAGCTTCTTTCAGAGTAGTGTCAGAATCTTCATCAAGAGGTTTGCGACCATCAATCTCATCTACAGTAGTGCCATATCTTTCAGCAATAAGATTTTCTCCTTTCTTAAGTTGCTCCATATTCTGACGAATACGCTTTGCACCTGCAGAATTTGCATGATATGAAAAAGCACCAGTCTGATTGAGATAGCCAAGTTCTTGTGCTGTAAATCTTGACAGGTCTCCATCTTCCAACCATTCGTAAACTTTCTGCATGATATTATCACGCAGTTTTCCGCCTACGCTAACAAATTGTAGACCATTAGTACGATCTATCTCTCCATCTGCTCCAACCTTGAAATTCTTTCCACTAAGATCTCTTCGAATTCCTTCCATGAACTCGTCAATTTCATTTGAGTTATCATTTTCAGAGCGGAATTTTTCCATGGCGCGTGCAGCCGCACTCAATCGAATTGCTTTAGTCAATTCATTATACGAAGATGTAAGATTACCTGTTTTGGTAATCTCTTCATCAAGCCCATTGAAATATTTTCCGAATTGTGAAACAATAGCATCTTTGGCATTCTTCCATTGCTCTGTACCTTTCTTTGATTGATCGAGTTCCTTTTTTAAACTCTCTAAAGTGGCAACTTCCTTATGCATCTCAACCTGAGCCTTAGAAGAAGCATCAGAGGCTGCTTTCATTGCTTTTTCAGCATTAGATTCATAGGTGCATAACTTATATATACCATATCCAAGAGCAAGCACAGCACCAGCTATGAGCGCGTATGGATGGGCAGCCATTGTAGCATAAAGCTTCATGGTAGCCTTTCTCAATCCTTCCTTTACGACAGTCAAGATTGTCGTTGATCGTGCGTTCAGGTTATTGGCAACAGTATTAGCGTTAGTCTGAGCCGTCTCCAGAGCATCAACGGCCATTTTCTTTTTGGTAATAGCAGCATGATATTCCTGCTTGGCCGCAAGAGACTGTATGGACGCTTCCTTGGCACGATCTGTAGCTATGCCCATTTCCTTGATAGCATTTTCTGAAATATAAGCGCCACATATTTCGCCAGATGCTATAAGCTCCTCTCTCTTGGCATTCAGAGCTGCCTTCGCTGCCAATGATTGCTTAAGAGCAGCTCTGTATTTTTCTGCTGCGGCCTGCGCTTCAACAGTGGCAGTGGCTTTGGCAGCCGCAAGGGTTTCCATATAAGACTCGACCTCCTTGCGCATGGCGATTACTTTGGATGCCGTAGCTTCGGTTATCTTTCCCTTCGCGAGAGCCTCTTGAATATCAAGATTGACTGATTCTTGTTTTACTGGCAATAACGTCCTCAATGCAGTCATTTCAGCTCCATAAGCTGACGTTGCTACTGCTGATGTTCCAGCCAAGATGGCTTTTTCAACTCCGTAGGCGGCTGCTACATCAGCAAGAATGACAAGAACTGACTGCCAATTCTCGACAATCTTGCCAGTTGCATCAAGGGTCGCATTGATTATTCCTTCCGACGACTTGCCAATTTCATTGAACATTTCGTCGATAGAATCCTGGATATTTGCAATCTTACCTCCTATTGATTTTGACTGTGCCTCCATAAGGCCACCAAACATGCTCCCTTCCCCAGTCATGGATTCAAAAGCTTTCTTGACATCCTCTCCAGTGACTTTAGATGCCGAGATAAGATTACGTACCTCATTTTCTGCGACACCAAATTGTTTGGCAAGTTCCTTGGCAATAGGTATACCACGCCCCATCATCTGCATCAGGTCTTGGGTATCCATTAGAGGCTTCGAGATTGTGGTACCGTATAGATAGATAATATCTCCAAGCGGTTGGGAAAGTCCGGCCGCAATGTCGCCAAGGCTGATAATTGTCTTGTTCACATCCTCAGCAGCGACACCAAACGCAAGGAGATTCTTGGCGCCATCGGCAACTCCAGCCAAATCAAAAGGTGTGATAGCAGCGGTATGAACCATTTGTTGCATCAGCTTGTTGGCCTCTTCTTCAGAGCCAAGAAACGTCTTGAAAGTTATCTCAAGTTTCTGAAATTGATCACGAGTGTCCGTAATCTGCCCTATAAGCTCCTTAAAACCTACCCCTATTCCTATTGATGCCACACCATTCTTTATCATGGAGATTACACGATCGATGCTGCCACCGTTCTCTTCAATCTGACGGGTGGCTTCCTCAATACCAGCGGTGACTTCATGAATGGCACTCATGAATCCGCGGTTGTCTGCGGTGATAGGAAAGTGTAAGGCCATAGTGATATTGATTACTCCCAGCAGTCCATTGCTTTCAGCTTAGCAATATCTTCAGGAGTCATTCCGTAAACTTCTTTTGGATGTGCAGTTAAACCGAGTGCTTTTGCTTCGTCATCAGATAGATATACCGAATTAACAGTGTCAGCAAGCATCATTCTGAGACTGATTAAATCTATCCCCCACACAACATATTTCTTTGTCCATCCATATGTCTTGCAGGCAATATCTATAAGTGACCCAAAGATTGTCTTACCTCCGAAAGACTGATTATTGCTACTCGAATTCTTGTGATTCATTATTTCTGATTGTCTTTGTTGCTCCTTATCGATTCCAGAAAGAACCATCAAAGACTCAGGCCTTGGACAAGTCAACACTATCAAAATGAGTTGTGCAAGTTCATCGTCTTTCAGATTATCATAAAAGAATGTCGCGCGTTTTTTTATAACCGTTGAATTGGAAAGCTGTGTGAATCTGCGATAAGACATAACTGAAAGTATGTAACATACCTCAAACCTCTTGTTCGAAACAAGATTCATTGCTTCCATATAAGGTTGTTTCTTCAGCAATTCATAGTCTATACAAAGTTCCTTGATGTGGCGCTCAATCATCATCGACACTCCGAGAGAAGGCGACCACAGACAAAATCTTCGGTCGTCAATGAAGAACTCCCGCGGTCGATCCATGACCGCATCCGCGAGAGCTTCGTTCAGGTTATCTTTGGTAAGCATTCAATCTCAGAAGATTAATTACTTAGTCGTTTGAAGCTGTGGGATCCTCAATAACCTCCCACTTGACCGAGTTGCCAGTCTTGGGTTTCAGTACATCGATGGTGTATTTCCAACGTCCACCGTCAGTCATATTGAGGGAGTCTTCGCAAGAAACCACACAACGGTCTACCTTGATACCCTCTACCTCTGGATTCTCGGGCTGGCAGAGATATTCGTATTCGCCTGCCACGACACCGTCGATGTCGTCTACCGGCTTCTTACGAGGAGTACCATCTTCGTTACCCTGACGGATTTCGAAGACAACCTGCTGGGTGTTCTTGGCGTATTTGATGGCTTCCATCTCTCCACCCTCAATCTTAGCCTCTTGCTTCTGACCCTTGGTTGGGTTGAGCTGAAGAGTACCTTCAACTGGTGTGAAGAGGGGGATCCAAGGGTTGGTGTTGTTGGTTTCCTTTGAAAGCTTTCTAAGCCAGTGTTTATTTTTGCCCCAAGCTAATTCCATATTCTATTCTTTTGAAAATTTATACAATAACTTATTGTTGATGAAGTGCTCGTTAGTTCCTTGCACTTCCATTACTCTCTGTTCTTCAAGCGTGAAGCGGTAACTATTGCCACGCCCAACCTCAAATAGTTTCTTTGATGCATTACACAATTTCCTGAGTCTGATCGTGTTTTCCTCATACTGCTCATTTCTGAGAAGGTCGGCTACATAGATGTTGACATTGACGAAAGCTTCCTGAATCTCAGTATTGGCATTAGCAAGGATGGAGATCACGATATCCTCCTTATCTGACTTTGCCGGACGTAGGGTCTTGCTTAACTTGCCAGTAATCATCTTCTCAAGCTCTGATCCTTTGATATGGCGGTAGATGTCATCCTTTATGTCAATATCTGATTTCATAATCCCATCTGCTTTTGAAGTGTAGTGATTCTTATTTCTGCTCTCTTCAACGCGTTCTGTAAGTAGTGATATGATTCTCCTCTTGCCCAAAGCTCTGTGGATGCAAGGACATCTTTATTCTCCATTGCTTCCACATACTCGGCATAGTCCATACCAGCAAGGATTACAAGAGTAAACTGACTGTTGGCGTATTTGGTAGCAAGTTCGATTATTGCCTTCTTGCCTTCATTTACGCCCTTCGCTCCGTCCTTCACTTGGTTGAATGAGGATTCAATGGCAACGTTACCGTCTTGATAGACGGCATAGCCTATTGATGAGCGGAGATTACCAGTCTGGTCATACCAACTTGCCTTTGCGGTGCGGTCTCTGACTCTACGGACGCATTGTTCCCCAAGATAACTGAAAGCTCTTATTATCTCTCCCTCGACTATGCGAGGGATGGCATTCATAAGGTCATTCACATCATTGATGGAGAAGTCTGCTTCTATAGCCATATCTTTGATTGGAGCTGATAGCGGTGGAATCCTTTGACTTGAAACTCACTCTCTATGCCTAAGACATTAAGCCGGATCTTCTCGCCGATGATATACTCGCGGCAATCTGGAGCCAAACGCCCTACGGTGTAGTTGTAAGTGCATGTCGTTCCGTCTGGAAATGTAATCTCGTTAGCTGCTCCAGAGGGAACGGCATGGCACTTGATGGGTTCGCTCCACTCATCCTTTCCTTCATGCCAGTCGCCATTCTCATCCTCATAGCCATCACTGACTATGCAATAGCGTAGGGTATGGGGTATGAGATCAATAACTGACATAAGTTCCGGGAGGTGGTCCTACATACACTTTAGGTTGATCGAGAGTTTTCTCTTCCTCACCAATGGATGAATATAGGTAGTTGGCTTTTTTGAGAATGAGCGTTCTGTCTTGAAGCGATATAGAAATATCAGATTCAGAGAAATTGGGTGCATCAATGAGGTCAAAAAGACAATCAGCCGCAGCTCCGATAAACTCCTTGGAATTGAGGGTCTGGGCGCTGATAGGCTCGTCTCCGTCAAGACCACGGGCGATAAGCTTGTTGTCTACCTTCCCTGCATTGAGAGGATAGGAAATCTCATCTATGAGAGCTTGTCTGATTGTCTTCATGGCCTTATTGATTAGTCAGAACTTGCGGTGTAGAGTTCGTCTTTGATGGCGTCCAAGAATGAAGCGAAATCTTCATCGCTCAGTTCGTTGACCTTCTTAATGATAGTGGCATCGGTGTAGTTGGACTTCACAGATATGCCAAAGGTTTTGAGTGCGGTGATTACGGCTTCCTTCTTATAGACCTTGCCTTCGATGGTTATCTTAGCATCCACCGCGCCAGTGTCGGTGGCATCTGACTCATCAAGCTCTACAGCCTTGGAGAAGTCAAGTACGTAGATACCATCGACATCTTCGATAACCGGGAGGACGAGTGCCTGACCCTTTGTGAGTTCTACAAGCGACGGCTCGGTGATGCGCAGACGTGAGATAAGCTTGAACTCGTCAACGGTTGAGTAGTTGACATACTCAGCGGGATTGGTCATTTCGGCAAGGGTTCCGTAAACCAAAGAGCCATCGTAGTCAGCATTCGGGAGGAAGATGATACGGTCTTGATTGAAAGGCTTGATTGGCTTTTCATTGCCATTCTTCTCGACGCGGATAGTGCGGTCTACTACAATGAAGCCGAACCCATACTCACTCTCAAACGCTTCAAGGAAGGTTTTCTGAGAAGGAACCGGGAGGGTAGAGTTGTCGGTGTAAACTTGTTCTCTGTAGTCAGCTGTAAGTTCACGCGCCCAACGTGTACGACGGATTTTGTCAAGGCGCGATTTGGAAACCATAGCAACTGCGATTGAGTTACCATCAGAGTTGACCTTGTCAACAACACGCTGAAAGTCATCGCCATTGCATTCATCCAGCACTGCGGTGCGGAGAATGTTAGCGGCTTTGTAGCCATAGTTGACACGGAGACCCAGACCTACGTTGTTTTCATCCTCTACCAGGACGATACCATTGGAAATGCCGTCAAGATATGACATTTCGTTTCGCTCATCAAGACCGATAGAGCAGAAAGTCGGATCATCAATGAGTTTCTTGAGAATCTGACGTTTCTTCTGCTTATAAGCTTCCGAATCCGCTCCTTGCTTAACTTCAATAGCATCGAGCTGGTTCATCATTATATTGATGGTGTTGATGTCGGATTCTTCCATCTTACGGCTGATTGACATCTTAGGAAGCTTGCCGTTGGAAGATTGGATACTTCCTCTGCGTTTCAAAGGTGCGCCGGAATCCATAGAAACGTAATCGGCGGCCACATATCGGGTATTAGCTGATGTACCCTCCCACTTCTGGTCTGCTGAGTAGACCATACGGAGACGTTGCTTATGGAGATAAGACAGAGGCTTGGTAGCGTTCTGACCGTTGACTTTCTCTGTAACATAGAGACCGAGCATCGGCATAAACTGCTCTAAAAGACCCTTAAAAATTGAAGATTCTGCCATTGCTTTTTAAGTTTAGTCGTGATCGAAATAGAGAGAAGGGAAGGCTGTCTTGAGGTCAGCGCGGAGCGAGTCAGTAAGCGGATAAGGCAGACAAAGGTCGTTCACCTCTCCATCATACATGATATTTGCGAAAGGTAGCTCCTTGGTTACTAAATTGGTCAAGATACCTCTATACTCGCATCTATCGGGAAGCGAAGCGAATGCTCCGTTGGAAACCCCGAGAGGCTTGTAGGTATCGGTCTCTTTCTCTCTGATGATGATATGACCAGCGCGTACCTTGTCGAAGCCAGTCATATCAAGTGTGCGACCTGCGGTGATGCATCCACCTTTACGGCGAATCACGATGGAATCATAGCCGTCGTTGAAAGAATCACCTTGCTTGGTCATTTCTGCGATTGCTCCCATTTTTTTTGTAAGTTAGTTGGTTTAGAGAGGACTATATCTTGGCTAATTCCTTGATTTCGGCCTCAGATAAAACTTTAGGTTTTTCGTCCTTATTCTTTGAACTTCCACCAGTGGCTGGGGCACCGAGTTTCTCAAGACCCTTGTTGGCGCGTTCCTGATTTTCGGACTTCAGATCCTCCTCAATTTCGGAAAAATATTCGTCGAACTCATCATCATCTTTGAATGACATACGAGCATAACTTTTGAGAACTCGCTCACCGAACTTACCAGTATCTTTGAGAAGTTTTTCAAGCTTCGATTTGCGCTGGTCGGCAATGCGCTCGCCAGTCAACTCGGCAAACTTCTTCTCCATTGATTCACGATAAGTCTTGAACCAAGCAGGTTCATCGTCAGGTTTCTCTTCCTTTGATGTGGGAGGATTGTTTGGTTTTGGCTTCTGATTTGCACCATCGCCATCACCATCGTTATTTTCCTCGTTCACGTTCTTTGAACTGTTTATGACGCGGTTAGCGTAAGTCCGACCGAGTTCGAGGGCAGGGAGAACCGCTTCGACTGCATTTTCTATCTCAGCGTTTACATCCTCGTCTGAGGCATCTTCTGCGGAGTCAAGGTTCTCGGCAATGGTCGCGGCGAGACCCTTAAGCTCCTTTTTGGTGAATCCGTATGCCTTTACCTTCGGATTCTTGGAAAGCAGTTCGTAGACTGCTCTTTGACGTTTGTTCATTGCGCAATGAATAATTTGTAAGTTAGTGGTAATCATACCTAAGCAATAATTTCGTCTGCAAAGATAATTAAAAAGTGTTATCATTACAAACATATTTCAATAAAAATTTTTCTAATAATTTTCACTTTATAACTAATTATTATTTGTTATTTTAGAATAATTTTTAAAAAATTACCTAAAATTTTTGCTAAAATATTTTGTTATTTCAAAATAATATATTAATTTTGCGATGTGATAATAAGATTAACACTTTTAAAAAGATGAAGAAATATAGATTTGACATAGAGATTAGCGATTCAAAAGAAATCAGCGGAGGATACCTCTACACCTCAGAAATGAGAACCAAGAAGCAGATAGCTGCTGATTTGGAGAAGCTTGGAAAGGAAACTCTTCGCAATAACAAGCAGATGAGCTCAATCACTTATTCCGCTTGGGAAGCAGATACCGATGATTTCGAAAACTGCGCTAATGTGTACGTCTCAGTCACAAAGATGCCACGCGGATTTCGAGTTTACGCAGACCTCGACTAAACAAAACCCTTTAAAATCTTACTCAAATGACACAGAAAGAAAAATTGTACCTTCAGTTGCTCATCGCAAGCAACGAGTACGCAGAACTCAAAAGCCTCCCCACCGTAGACATCGAGGCAATGAATGATGGTTGTGAATTTTCAGCCAACGCAAAGAAATACACCATCGCACAGCTCAACTCAGAAATAGAGGCGATGAAGGACAAAATCGAAAGAACAAAAGCCGAAAAGGCTCGCGAAGAATACTGGGCTACCCCGGCAGGAGCTAAACGAAAGGCTGAGATTGAGCAGAAGCTTCAGGAACTTGAAGAAATCGCTAAAGAGGCACGCGTAAGATACATGAACCAAGCAATCTCCATCCTCCGTCAAGTCCTTGGAGAAAGATGGATAATTCGCTCAACATCTGCCTCACAGTTTTCGATACAATTGACAGACGCGATGGATAAGCCGATATTCGGACACGATTTCGATATCCGATACGACGAGTTTAAGAAGCAGATTCGCATCAATATGGGTACGCTGGGAGGATTTGATCCAATCAATAATCAAGATAGGGTGTATCTCTACACTACTTTCGGAACATTGGTTTCCAACACCGCCCTCTTGCAGGAACTTACAGGAACAATGGCAGAATGGGAAGGGTTTGCCAACTCGTCCAGCGAAGAGTATTACAATGTGGCCAAAGAACTTAAAAATCCAACAATCTAATCACACTTACTATGGCAATATTAATAAAACCAAACGGTACTAAGAGCTGGGTAAGACCAGCAAACGGCAAGGAATTTGAACTTGAAGAGATACAAGCACTGGTCGGAGGTTATATCGAAATCATATCTCTAAACGAGTCTGAGGTTATGGTGGTCAATGAAGAAGGAAAACTCTTGGGACTTCCGATAAACCGAAAAGCAAGTCAAAAGGCTTGGCGTTCAAGAGCTATCGCCCTTTCAGATTATGTGGTTGGCGATGTCGTTATCTGCGGAGTTAATCAAGTATAAAAAAAGAAACCCCGGCTGGAATCTCACGACTCGACCGGGGAAAATCTTACTCAAGTATTTTTAATGTGTGATAATAAAAAACACTTGTATTATGATAACAAACAAAGAGGGTAAAAAGTATAAGATACCCCAAGTAAAACTCACCTACTGCTCCGATGTGAAGGCTTCCGAAAAGCCCAAAATACTACAATCAAGCGAATCAGCTGATATATTCCGCGCCAGTTTTGAAGACGGAGAGATTGAGTTTCAAGAATACTTCAAGATAATGTACCTTGACCGCGGACATAAAGTCAATGGCATTCATACCGCTTCAATAGGAGGAATAGAAACCACTATCATCGACATAAAAGTCATATTCACTGGCGCCCTGCTCGCCAAAGCTTCCGCTATCATCGTTTGCCACAATCACCCAAGCGGGGACCTCAGGCCAAGCCCCCAAGATGATAGTATTACACGAAGGATTGCTGAAGCAGGAGAAATCCTAAGCATAAAACTGCTCGACCACATAATCATAACAGAGGATGGTTATTTCAGCTACGCAGACGAAGGAAAGTTATGAAATATCATTATGAATACTTCTGGCGATGTATCGACCTCTGCAACGGAGGTGCCAGAACTGTTACCTACAGAGATAGGTTTTCCGCACGAATCAACAAGCCTCACAGAGGAATTTGGAAACTTGTAAAATTCAGAGTATATGAAAGTGACTGAAACACCCCTCCTCAAGCAATACCGAGAAATGAAGAAGAAGCATCCAGATGCGGTGCTTCTCTTTAGGGTCGGGGATTTCTACGAGACATTCGCTGATGATGCTGTTACTGTCAGCGAAATACTAGGAATAACCCTTACCAGACGTGCTAATGGGACTGCAGATGCAGTGCATCTTGCAGGATTTCCACATCGTGCTTTAGATACCTATCTGCCAAGACTTGTAAGAGCCGGAAAGAGAGTAGCCATCTGCGAGCAACTTGAGGATCCTAAGCAGACGGAGAAACTTGTGAAGCGCGGAATTACAGAGCTGGTCGTTCCTGCAACCCAAACCACCTTGCCAAACGGATTGGTAATTGGTCCCAAGATTGAAGTTGGCTCTTGTGGAATACACGATGCCAATGGCAGATTCAAGATTCATAATGGAAAGGTTGGAGTTTTCCTTACCGAGAATAAGAAATGGTATTTTGCTCCCCTTATCTTGTCTCCCGAAGACGAAGCTCGATACCGTCTTTATACTGAACTGAGTTGGAAGTATTCAGAATGGATCTGGATTGATGAGTATCAGGAAGAGAAGCTCCCTGAGTATTATGAAGAAATGAAAGCCATCTATCAGGAATTCGTCAGTAAGTATGGGTTCCTTAATGCTCCCGATAATGCAGCTTTCATCAAGCTTGATAGGTATGCAGATAATTTGGAGATTCTTGAGAAGAGAGTCGTCAGAGCAGATGGGAGTATTGGATATGTACCAGGAAACGGATTCAAGGAAATAGAATCTATCATCTATATTCATGAATCAAAGTTTGACTATTGCTCTCTAATCTCGTTTTTCTCGGCATTTTGGGAGATTCTAAATAAACTAATCATCTTTGGAGAAATAAGTCGTAAAACACAGGAAATACGAAGCCTCGCAAAGAAACTCGATATATCTCCCAAACGGGCATTTGAAGAATGCAACTCAATGTATCAACCTTATCAACCATCGTTATTCGACTAAATTATGGCAAGTCTAAGTACATACAGAAAGAAACTTGAGGAGCTTGAAGCGAGAAGGAGCCAATTCATGTACTCAGGCAATCTCACTCAATGTTTCGCCCTTAATGAGGAAATCAAGAACGTAGAGAAGATGATTAAGCAGGCCGAAGCTTACGAAGAAGCCACTAAGTCACGTCCCATTATTGAGACCATCAGCAAGGAGGAACTTGATAAGACTGGAATCATCCCTCTGATGATAGAGTGTCACTTGATTTCGGATATGCTCGTTGAAGTGGCTTATATGGTAGTAGACCGACTGAAAGAGCTTGGGTATGAGAAGGTATCATTTATGAAAGACTTGACCACTGCCATCAATGCTAACGAGAAGTTCGCCACCTTCATCACCCAGCTACAGCACGACGAGAATGATGAGCTATATAACCTGCTCACTCGGAATGAGACTCTCAACCGTGCCATCCACAAGAAGTATGTCAGCTATATGGATCAACGTCTAACCAAGAAAGAAAAAATCTAAGAATATGTACCACGAAAATGTAAAATTCGGATATGCGCAAATATCCTATTACGACCGACAGGAAGAAATACCTGATATTTGCACTGTCAGCATTCCCGGTAAAGGAAAGACAGAGATGTCTTACAATGAAATGATTCAGTTTGCAGAAA
Organism: uncultured Sangeribacter sp.; assembly: GCA_964399005.1. Lineage (GTDB taxonomy): Bacteria > Bacteroidota > Bacteroidia > Bacteroidales > Muribaculaceae > Lepagella. The sequence continues at coordinate 4,636 of CAYNPB010000028.1, read as the reverse complement.
CTGAAGAATGGTATGTGATAGTTAACGAATGTAATTGGGGCGTATGCGACCATTGGGTAAGCATACCCTTCCGCAGATGGATAACGGAGTACTACCCCAAAATCATTCAATATGAAAACAACGGCAAGATTATCGGATATGCAAGACTGAATCGATTTGTAACTCTCACTAAAAATAAGGATTACTGGAAAGCGGAAGTCTGGAATTCATAAAATATACAGATGCGCGCAAGGGACCGAAATATAGAAGGACATTCCGTATAGCTTAGATAACAATAAGCACATTCAAAATCAGAACATAAAATGAACAAGAATCTAATAAAAGCAGTCCTTGACAATATGCTGGATTGCGACGAAACACAAAGCGCAGAGATATTCAATATCTTTGCCAACAACCCAGAGCGACTCTCTTACGGTTATGAACACGGAGAGTATATCTTTAATATCCGAGACAACCGGCAAGCTGCAAAAGCGGTAGCAATGTTTGGATTTTGGGAGGTCTACGAAGCCGCTCAAAATGATTGGATCATACGGGCCAAGAAGAACAGTGAAGGCAACTGGGAATTTTCCAATGTCGCGCCTTCTGCTCAGATAGAGGCCCAGATTGAAGAAATCATCCTTGATATAGTAGCCCGACCTCGCGATTATCCGGCTTGGGTATGGGAGTCGATAGAGAATCCTCTGATATGCTACCTGGTTCAAGGAGACCATTACGAATAAAAACAAATACCATATGTCAACAATATACAAAACAATCAAAGGAAGTCACATTATCGTTGATTCCGCAGAGCTGACAATCAAGGGAACGAAATATGTACTTGATGTCTCAGATGTCGCAAACATCACGGCTTATCCTCTTTCGACTTTAGCCACCCTTGGTGAGGCCTTCGACTTCATCACCCAGTATTATCCTTACTTCGAACAATGCTCAGAAGCGGCAGAGCTTGATGATTTGGATTGCTTGATAGAAAATGAGTGCGAGCCAGCAAAATTCTACCTGCTGACGGAAATGTACGGAAGTGACCCGGCCAAATGGGAAAAGGAACGAGATCAACTTTATCAGATGATGATAGACAAAGCAATCGAAAACTATAAAAATACATTCTAATGAATTCAGTTACCAAAGTACAATTCCACGTCCCGGTAGACGGGAGAACCGAATACTATTTCGGCTCTCTGGCGGCAATCTATGAACGCTTTACCGCCGAACAGATAGGATGCAACGTAGAACGTCTATGGAACTCAAACATCTCCGCAGATAATCCGAAAGTGACCTCGCGATGCGTCATAACCAAGCACAAAATAATCACTAAGCCTCAATCCAAGAAGTAATCATAATCCCCGATAGCCAACGTAGTTGTCGGGGATTATTGTGTGTTAATATCAATAACACTTTAATTATCGCGGAAAATAAAAAAAATAAGGGGTGAAACATAAAATAACTACGGAAATATTTTGTTATTTCAAAATAATATATTAATTTTGCGATGTGATAATAAAATTAACACTTAAATAAACCAACATGACACCAACAAAAGAACTTCTCGAAATCCTCAACAAGCAAGGATTCACACTCATTCCTATCAATCGTGATAGGTACGCAATCAAAGATGAGCCTAAGTGGGCTTTCGCTAAACTCTAATACTCACTCTTAAACTCTTACTCAGATATGAACGCACAAAGAAGAAAGCAGCTCGCCAAGATTTGGGATAAGCTGGAAGCCTTGAAATATGAACTCTCATCACTGATGGATGAAGAGCAGGAAGCATTCGACAATCTCCCTGAATCACTTCAGGAGACTGAAAGAGGAGAAAAGATGTCAAACGCGATAGAGCAGATGGATTACGCTATCAGTTCGATTGAGGATGCGATTGATAATATAGAAGAAGCTCAGCAATAATATTCACCGGGAGACTTCCCGGAGTCTCCCTTAAAATCTTACTCAAATGATACAATTCAAATTTAACGATGGCGGTCGCTCAAAGTATTTCAAAGCAGCAAATGTCAGCGACTGCGCCGTGAGAGCAACGGCAATCGCTTCTGGACGCGACTACAAGGAAATATATAACCTATATAAGCAGGTAGAAGGGAAGTCTCCAAGAGATGGGGTCAAGAGCGCCACTTGCCGCAAAGTAATGCAAATGCTCGGAGCAAAATGGGTATCAGTGATGAAAATCGGCTCCGGCGTAACAATGCACCTCCGTTCCAATGAAGTCCCACAAGGGAGAATCGTATGTAGCTGCTCAAGACACCTGACGGCAGTCATTGACGGAGTTCTCAATGATATTTACGATTGCTCGCGTGATGGAGACCGGGCAGTGTATGGATATTGGATTTTCTAATCTTACTCTTGCTCAAATGAAAACAATCAGCGTAAACATTCCAAAAATCACTATCGATGCTTTCCGCAAGATGGCTGATAAATGCAAGAAGAACGTCCCCGGCTTTGACTATTCAGTCGGGGGCGAACTAAACCAGCGATATGCTCATCTTTGCGACTTTGGAGAAGGAAAACACGTAGAATATTTTATACACCCAGTATTCCCGGTAGAGATACAGATGCCTGATGATTGTGGATGGCAATTGCTCGCTACCTACAAGGATGGATATGAATACATAGCCGACCCGAAAGAGAAGCTTATCATTTCCAATCCGAATCACGGCAAAGGATATCATACCTGCGATGTATGCCGTCATTGGTGCAAGAACTCTTTCCTTATCCGCAATACTACCACCGGGGAAGAATTGCAAGTTGGAAGTGAATGCGTTAAGAAATTCGGATTGCATCACATTCAGATGATAAGCAAATTCACGGCTTCTCTCTATACTGATTATATCATTAGTTACGGAATATTCGACATAGATATGGATTGCATGGTTTGGAGCGGCGAACCTGATAGATTTGCGTTCTCTGCAATCACGAAATCGAGCCTCATTTGCGCGGCTAAGACTTATTATGATGAAAATCCAGTTTGGATCAAAGGGTATCGTGATAATGGCTACTACGTCAAATCAGAATCCAATAACAATATCCAGCGAATAGTTTCGCATCTAAAGGAATCTGAGGTCAATGAGGAATATGCTAAGACTGTATGCGACTATATCCTTACTCAGGAATCGATTTCAGAATTTTCCGACAATATGCATCGCTTAGCTAAAGATTATTATGCTACCCCAGCAGATGCCGTATATGCTTTCTTTATGGTTAAGTATTACGAAGATATGCTGAAATCAAAAGTAATAGGTATGGACAAATTCAAAGAGGGTGTTCAGCTCCATGTCGTAGGCGAGATATTAGATATCAAAGAAACCGCAAGTTACTTTGGCATTCTTACTACTTACACCATCAAAACAAACTCCGGCGTTATTATCAAGCGTACTGGGAAAGTTCCCTATAAGGAGAATGACAATATCGGAACGGTGGATTTTTATGCCTTAATAAAGTCAGTAAGGGGTATAGAGATAACTGTTGACAGAGCTTGCAAGAATGCAAAGAAAGGGATTGAGACAATATCAGTATAACCAAATAAAAATCTTACTCAAATGAACAGAAAAGAACGACAAGAAGCAAGGGCGGAACGTTACCGCCAGTATGCTGAGAATGCAGAGAAGAGAGCATCTTCCGCTTTCGAAGCAAGCAACAAAGCAACTGAGGGTATTCCCTTCGGTCAGCCAATCCTCGTAGGACATCACTCAGAATCTGCTCACCGCAGAGCCGTAGAACGCGCTAATTCAGCAATGGATAGGAGCGTTCAGGAATCAGAGAAGGCGGCATATTATCGCCAGAAAGCCGAAGCTGTGGAGAATAACGATAATATCTATATCGGTGACGATGATGCTATCGAACGTCTTGAAGCGAAAATCAAGGAACTCACGACTCTTCAGGAGCAGATGAAGACGGTCAACAAGATTGTCCGTAATAAGAAGATGCCCATTTTAAGGAAGAAATCATCCCTCCTTGAAATGGGAATCAAAGAGAGCCGTGTTGATACTTTATTGGCTTCCGGCACACCATTCCCTTCATACTACCTGACCAACAATAATGCCAAAATCAACGCTGCCAAGAAGCAACTTGAAAAGGCGAAAGCTTTGGCCGGTAAAGAGGATAAGGAGTACTCCATCGGAGACCTTACTATCGAAGAGTGCTACTCAGAGAATCGAGTACGCATCTACTTCCCAGACAAGCCTGACGATGAGCAAAGAAAGCAACTCAAGAGCAATGGCTTCCGTTGGGCGCCAAGCCTCGGTTGCTGGCAAGCGTATATCAACAACTGGACTCTGCGCTATATAAAGTCGCTGAATGCTGAATAGTCAATTCTCGCCGCGTTTCTCCCTTTGAGCAAGTAAAGTATAAGTCAGTGGGAGAAACGCTTCAAAAACACAAATGAGACAAATTGGAATTGAATTATTCATCCTCTGTGGGATATATAGCCGACATTATCGCCTGACTCTCTTTCCAATCTTTGCTCCAGCGGATTGAGTCTCCTTTGACAAGAATGAACTGCGGGAAACCGATGCAACGAGGTTCATCATCATCGAATCCCGGCTCATAGACCTCATAATCTCTCCACTTTACGATGTATTCGGCATTATCATAAATACTTTTTTTAGCAAATTTTAGAATTTTTTCTTTAGTC
>CAYNPB010000027.1:0-22156 GCA_964399005.1 uncultured Sangeribacter sp. | reverse complement strand
TTTATGTCAAAAATATTAAAAATGAATAATTTTTTGCATAAATCAAAAAATATTAATATCTTTGTCGGAGAATTAATCATTTGTGTTAAAACAGTAAGAAAACAATCACTATTCTTGTAATTTACACTAATCATACATTATAGCTTAAAATTTTTATAATATATAATACTAACTAATTTTTACAATTATGAGATTACCTTTAGGCTTTTTAATGGTCTTGTTGGGAGTTTTCAGTGTATCTGCCCGACAGATCACAACCGATGAGGCAATTTCCGTCGCATCGAAATTCATGAGCTCTTCAGATTTGCGTAGTGCAAAGAGTGACAAAGCTGAATTGCTGCCAATGAAAGCACCATCAGTAAACGCAAATGCAGCCACAAGTCCTTATTATATATTCAATAGAGGAGAGAATGAGGGATTTGTCATCGTCTCCGGCGATGATCGCGCTCCAATGATTCTCGGATATTCCGACAAGGGAAGCTTTGATGCTTCGAATATCCCTCCTCAGCTGAAGGAAATGATGGCTGAATGGGCAAAACAGATTGATGGTATTTCTGCAGGCGCAAAGCATGCTTCATGGAGTGCAACACCTTCTACCCGTGCAGATGAAGGAGTGCTCATGGAGACAGCTGAGTGGGGTCAAGGCTATCCATTCAATGCATATTGTCCCATGGTAGAGGGAGAGCAAGCCCCTGCCGGATGCGTTGCCACAGCCATGGCCATTGCAATGAAATATCACAATTGGCCTGATAAGACACAAGGAGGAATTCAAGAAGATTTTAACTATCCTGAGTTTACTTTAGACTTTTCGAATTATTCCATTGATTGGAATGTGCTTAGTGATAGCAAAAACTCAAAGTTTGCTGATGAAGCTGGTAAACTAATATATTCTGCCGGTGTAGCAGCTCAGATGCTCTATGGTGTGTCGGAAAGTGATGCCGAAATGTGGCCAATAGGTCATAAGATGCGTGAATTATACGCTTATGACAAAGATTGCCAGTATATAGAAAAAGCTAAGTTCGACAATGACGTATGGACAAATATGCTTATTGAGCAGTTGTATGAAGTTGGTCCGGTAATTTATAGAGGCAGTGGAAGCATCGGCCATGCTTTTGTGATAGATGGTTACGATGGGAAATCTCTTTTTCATGTCAATTGGGGTTGGGATGGCCTCCTAAATGGTTACTACGCACTTGATTTCTCGGATGTCGGAGGTTCTTCTTTCAGTGAAGAGCAAGGTATGATAATCAATATTAAGCCTGACAAGGAAAGAAAAGAGTATTCCAAAGCTTTTGTCCCGAATTGTGATGTCTATATCTCAAGCACAAATGGAGGTGGAGGTTGGAATTTCATGACTCCAAATATAAATTCCGGTGAAAGCGTAATGTTCAAAGCTCCGGATCTTACACTTAATGGCCTTGTTGGCTATATTGATATTGGCATTGTGGATGATTCCGACAATATTATTGAGATATTGAATATGGGTCATCTTAACAATGATCCGAACAGACATTGTGCTTATCCCGGCATGTCTTTAGAATATACTTTAACATTTCCCGGTCTTAAAGAAGGACAGAGGTATCAGCTTATAACCATGGAATCCCCTTTGGCTGAGAATGGCAATGGATTTGCAATTCCTCGCTCTAATGATCCAAAGGATTGGCGTCTTGTTTTGGGAGGTTTAGTCTACCCATCTTATTTTTATGATGATAATAATCGTTCGGAACTTTGTGAAGTTAATTTTCACGTGGATGAAAATGCACCCATATTGTTTACTAAGCTCATTCCCAAAGATAACGAATTTACAATTTACAAACTGAAAGGTGGAGATTGCCCGGATAATATTTTGCAGCCATTGAAGGGTGTGACAATGGAAATTAAGTGTTATGATAAGGATGGTAATCCCGAAGAACCTATTTATGTTGGTTCAACCGACGATGGCGAATCCATAGGAATGAATATTTCTATGTATTCAGATAAATATGATGTCTATTTGCATTATAAATATGACGGCGACACAAGAAGAGATGGTGGGGTGGATCCATCTTTAGTGATAGAACAAGATGGTCTTATTTTTAAGAAAATTGAAAATGGTGTTTCCTTGATAGGCTATGATAAGATTGGAGATAGTGTAGTAATTCCCGAATCCGTGAAGAGTGAGGGGGTGGATTTGCCTGTATTGGAGGTGGCGAATGATGCTTTGCTATCTGCTCCAATTAAACATTTGACTATTAAAGGAGAAGAGTTGAAAGAATTGCGAAATAATGCCTTTGGAAATATAAAAGAATTGGAATCTTTATCCATGGAAGGTGTGACTCCGAACATTCCAAACACATTTCCTTTTATAAAAACAAAGATAAATAATGTGTATATGGATAGATGCGTTCAAAATAAATTGATGAATCAATACATGACTTTAAATTGGAACGCATGGGGTACAGTGGTCAGCCATGCCTCAATCTATTCAGATGATATTAAGTTTTACTTAAGTGAATTAGGCGATCCCAAAAATACTAATGATTATACAAATGGTATATATAATTATGGGATTTCCTACGTATTGTCTGAGGGTTGGTTGGATAAAGTGATGAAATCTTATAATATTCCGGGAGTTGGAAAAGTCACAGCTGCTGAGTATCTTGATGCGTGCCCTGTTCCGTTGACTCAAATGTGGAGTTATGGAATAGATCGCGATCAGAATCGAATCATGGTCCGCCCTGAAATCAGAGAAATATCTATAGAAAGTGTCAAAATAAATGGTCAGCAGGTTGCTCCGATTGAAAATTGCATCTATGAAGTCGCTTCAACTCAAAATATAGAAGTTGAGGTCAATTATGTTCTGAATGATTCAAAGAAGATGACCACATTCTACTCTTCTTCTTATAACAAGGCTGTGAAGAGTGAGACTCTTACAGGAGTTGAAAGTGTTAATGTTGAATCAGGAGTAAAGACAGTATTTTCTTTAGATGGTACTATTGTGTCTTCTTCCGCTGATGAAGAAACAATAAAATCATTGACCCCCGGTATCTACTTGATCAGGCAGGGTGGAAATGTAAAGAAGATAATCGTCAGATAATACTCCACAAGATATAAATCTATTTTAACGGACTCCGATATGTCGGGGTCCGTTATTTTTGGTAGGGTGGGGGATTTTTTGTAATTTTGTAGAATAGGAAATATGGAGTAGCTTACGGGAGGGTGTTTTCCAGATAGATAAATATAAATATGATTGATACAAAGGAATTAATTGTTTCGTTTGATAGCGATCGTTTGGGGTATGGCAAGGTTGTGCTCGACAATTCAGTAAAAAGCGGGATTTGTCGGGGAGTGACAGCTGTGGTCGGGAAAAATGGAAGCGGAAAGTCAACTTTGGGTAATATCATAGCGAAAGGACGCTATGCTTATGGCAACCGACTCGGTTTCAACGATAAAATATCCCGCATCAAGATGCTTACTTTCACTGACATTCATTCATTTACAGGGATAGATGTGCAATACTATCACCAAAGGATGGAAGCAACTGCAAACGATTTTGTCCCCACAGTAGGTGATATTTTCAAAAATAAGCTGACATCGGCTGAGTGGCAAAAATATTCAGCCGCTTTCCGATTGCATAATATAGAATCAAAGAAGATCAATTACCTTTCAAGCGGAGAACTCAGAAAACTTCTTATCATCAATGCTCTATGTGAGACTCCAGATCTTCTTATTCTTGATAATCCCTATATAGGCTTGGACGCTGGTTCTCGCAACGATTTTGATGAAGCAGTGGTGCAGATGCGGAAGAATGGGGTATCAGTAGTGTTCCTTTTATGCGACCCACAAGATGTACCTGACTATGTGGATGCTGTGATAGAGATGAATGACTGTAAGATCGGAGCACCGATGACCGACAGAAATGAGATTTCTGAGTTTTTGAAAAATACTTCAGAGAATCATGAATATGAGGATTTGAAGATTCCTGCTCAATCTTCAGTTCATAAATATCCCGACTGCGATATTGTCTTTTCTATTAAAGATGGCCATGCAAGATATGGGGATAAGACTATCTTTGAGAATTTTAATTGGACAGTTCGCCGTGGGGAATGTTGGGCGCTTAAGGGTCCTAATGGATCTGGCAAATCCCTTCTCCTGAGCATGGTATGTGCAGATAATCCCCAAGGATATGCAAACGATATCACTCTCTTCGACCGAAAACGTGGCACTGGAGAAAGCATTTGGGAGATAAAGGATGCTATCGGATATGTATGCCCTGAGATGCAATTGTATTTCAAGTCAAACGACCCTGTGAAGGAGATCATCATACAAGGAATGCGAAATTCTTTGAATCGCTACAGAAAATCCTCGCCGGAGGAAGAGGCAATTGCTGAGGAATGGATGAAAGTGCTGGAGATAAGTCATCTTGCCGACAGACACTTTTCAGATTTATCTTCAGGAGAGCAAAGGATTGTGATGCTCGCAAGGGCCATAGCAAAACAGCCGGATCTTATGGTGCTTGATGAGCCCCTTCATGGCCTTGATGGAGAGCATAAGAGAAGGATAAAGCGGCTTATATCAAAAATGGTGGAGAAGAATGGTGGAAGTTTGATTTTTGTGACGCATTATGATTCTGAAGTGCCTGAGTGCGTCAGCCGGGTTAAAGAGATTGGAAGTCCTTCTGCCCTCTAAAGGAGGGAGTTCGGGAAAGACCAAAGTATAATAGTAAGATGCGCGGAGCATCCTCCGCGCATCTCATCGGAATTATTTGTTTTCTTCTTTCGCAGTCTCTTCTTTGGGAGCCGGATTTTGAAGTCTAAAATTGACAGGGAGAGTGAAGTAGCTCGCTACAGCTTTCCCGCCAACTTTGCCCGGAGTCCATTTCGGCATTGAGTTGACAACCCGAAGTGCTTCATTATCGAGTTCCTCATCTACTCCTTTCAATACTTCTGCGTCTGACACAGAGCCATCTTCATTCACCACGAATTTAACGATGACGCGTCCTTGAATATCATTCTTCATGGCGCTTTCAGGATAGCGGATGTTATTCATAATATATTGCATCATTGCCTGCATGCCTCCGGGGAAATCCGCCTGATCCTCCACTTGGACATAGACTGTTTTGTCTTTAGCCGGAGCTGTTGTTTCCGACGGGCTTTCAGCCGATGTGAAAGTTGTCGATTCCGCAGAGATGGTTGCTATTGATTCAAGCACACCTGCCACAGAGGGGATGGAGGTTAGTGCGATGCCGGCGCCAAGAGCCGGAACTAAGGCGAGCGCGAACATTTTGCGTCGCAAGGATGTTTTTTTCTCGTACATCATAGTTACACGTTTTTTAAGTTTACTGTGATTTAGGCTGTTGGCAATCGTCTGGAACCGGGAGCCGACAGCCCTTTTTAATAATAGCATTTGATATTCTTTTGTGTCTACACCGGAATCAATTACCGATTCATCGGCTTGATACTCATGAATGTCGCGTAGTTCTTCCCTCATTGCCCATGCAATCGGATTATACCACTGCAGGCAAATGGTCAGATACGCGAGAATAAGATCTGACCAATGAGCAAGTTTCAGATGAGCATATTCATGAATGAGAATCATGTCTCCATCCTCTTCATAATCCTTGCGTCTCATGACAATGGATTTATGCCAGCAGAAAGGAGCGAATTTACGATTGCCGTCGATCAAGATGAGCGTGAAATTGCCAAACTCTGTCCGTTCCCCTTTCATCATCAATCTTCCAAGCATCGCTATCCCGAAAAGATAATAGAGAAGAGTGACGATAAGTCCCGCTATATATATCTTGAAGACAAGGTCAAGGAAGTTTACAGAGCTTAGGATACCTGCATTCCCTCCGGCTTCAGCCATACCTGTGGTGATTTCGCCTATCTCGATATTTGCAGCAGTCGTCGGGGATATGTGAGGTGTATGAAGGATGAGGGCAAGGAGAGTAATCGGTACTGTCAGAGATAGCGCATATATCAGCAGAATCAAGTTTCTGTTCATCTCATGCTGGCGTTCGCCTGACAAGAACAACTTGTATGCCAGGTAGCAGCAGGCTAATATCACTGAAGATATGAGAGAATATGAGAGTATCATAACAAATTAGCTTTTATTAGAACTGCTGTTTTCAGAATTCTTCTTCTCAATTATTTCAAGTATTTCCTTCACCTCGTCGATAGAAATTTTTTCTTCTTCTAACAGAGATGAAACAGCTACTTTGTAGGAGTTCCCGAAATAATTTCGGATTACGTCGGTAAGAGATCGGGATCGGAACTCGCTCTTGTCTGCTATGGCATAGAAGCGATGAGAGCTTCCAAGCACTTCATGAGCCACATATCCTTTTCCTTCGAGGATGCGGACTGTAGTGGCGATAGTGTTGAAGTGTGGTTTTGGTTCCGGATATTTCTCTAAAATCTCACGCACGAAGAGTGGTCCATTCTCCCAGAGAATGTTCATGAGTTCTGTTTCTTTTTCAGTAAGAAGTTGCTTTTTTCTGCCCGGTTTCATATCTCTTGTAGTGTTAAGTAATGATTACGGATGCAAAGATACAACTAAAATTTTAAATCTACAACTAAATTATTAGTTTTTTTTTAAAAAAAATTTTTTTGCAATGAAAAACGGACTCCGAAAGCCGGAGTCCGTTCTTACAAGAGCATATGTGTATCAATCTTGATTAGCTTTCCATGCCGCCTCCGCTATATTCGGAGTTGTGATCCCGTTGTTGATCATCATCTTCTTCCTTATTCTGCTTCGTATTCATATTTCCGAAAGAGAATTTGATGGTGAGTCGCACTGTGCGTCCGCCACGCCAGCGTTCATTGTATTGTGCGTAATCGGGTCCATTGGTAGTGCTTTTAAACTTACGCGAGTCAAACAAGTCACGGCAATTGAGAGAGAACGACCATGCGCCGAAGACCCTTCTCAGACCGAGATCAACGCTCCAGCCTCCCTGACGTGAGCCTTGAGCCGAGAGCATCTTCGAGTTATAGTTGCCGGTAGCCTGCAGTGAGAGAGCCCAGGGAAGCCTTACATTTGCCATCATTCGGGCGCTCCAAGCAAAACTATTCTGCTCTTTGCCGCTCAATGGGATAAGGTGTCCGCTTTCAGCAAGGAAATCGTAGTTCCATCCGGAGATTCTGTTGTTGTAAAGATTCACTGTGGTAGTGAGGTCAAGGTGACTGCTGAAAAGAGAGTTTTTAGCTACAATCTCGCATCCGGAGTTAGTCTCGTCGGCGATATTAGCCCATGTAGAATACATTACATCCCCATCCAGATAGCTGATGCGGTTCATCATATCGGAAGTGGTCTTGACATAAGCTGAAAGAGAGATCATATGATAGGTCCAGCTCTTCAGATAGTTAAGTTCGAAAGAATTCGAGTATTGGGGTTGGAGCTCAGGATTGCCATAGCTGACGTTGGTAGGATCAGAAATATCATGAAATGAATTCAGCTGGCCGCCCCACGGTCGGCGAATGCGTCTGGTATAATTGACTTGCACCTCATTGTCTTTGGGAAGACTATAAGAAAGGAAAAGGCTTGGGAAAAGTGCAAAATTATTTTTTCTGAATGGAGCTACTTCCGACTCAGTTTCACCAAATGCCAGGGAGCGAGTCTTAATCTGCCATGCTTCTGCGCGTAGGCCTGCTGAGAAGCTGAATTTTTGCACATTGCCTCCCAAAGTGGCATAAAGAGCCGAAACATTATTATTATAGATAAACCGATTATATAGCTTCTCGTTCTGCTTCATATCTGCTTGCGAGGTGCCGGTATAAGTGTCGGTAGGAGTGTCCTCATGGCTATATCTGCCATTGAAGCCGGCCTCGAGTTTCAGCCATTCTGATAGCTTGTTGGCATAGTCTATTTTGGTCTCCCATGAAGATGTAGACATATCCATATTCTGTTCCTGATATTTTTTGTCGGAATAATTTGGATATTCTATTTCTTCTGAATAAGAACGCCATGTATCGCCACCCCAATTATTATAGCCGGCAATCACATCGAGAGTGTGATTGTCGTTCCATTTATGGGTATAATTGAACTCAGCATGCATACCCCGATGATTGCCTTTATTTTTAGAATGATCATCATTGCTGATCCAGTTTCCCGGCACATTTGACGTGTAAAGAGTATTGGAACTGCTGTTGTTGCGCCCAAACATTCCGAATCCATTCAAGCCTATGTCATCCTTATCAGTCAGATGATATGTAAAGCCAAGCCGAGCAAAGATATTTCTTCCTCTGTTGGGGCTTTTGCCCTCGGAATTGGTGAATAATCCGTTTGGTGAGCCATCTTCATCAAAAAACTCGCGGTTCATCTTGGAGCCACCCGTATTCCTGCGCATTCTGAATCCAAGTCCGGCAAAGGCGTCTATTTTTGAAGAGTTGAAGTTGACATTGGCACTTGCATTTCCTCCTCCTCGGGAATTGGCACTCAGCTCAGCACTTCCATAGTAACCGGCTTTGCGATCTTTTTTTAAGACAATGTTAATTATGCCGGCTGTTCCTTCAGGGCTATATTTTGCAGATGGATTTGTGATGACTTCTATGCGATCGATGGTCTCAGCTGGAATTTGCTCAAGAATCTGGGCACGATTGTCGGCAGTCAGACCTGATTCTTTGCCGTTGATCCAGACTGTGACCGAAGAATTTCCACGGAGAGAGACCTCACCATCCTGGTCTACTTCGACTGAAGGAATTGATTCGAGAAGTTCGGAAGCGGACTGTCCGGCAGCTGCAATATTGGCATCCACAGAGAAAACTTTCTTGTCAAGTTCGAATCGCATCTGGCTTCTGATGCCTTCTACCACAACTTCCTGAAGAAGTTTTGAGTCATCAGCAAGTATTATATCTCCTATATCAACAATACCACCATTCACATTGGCCATTCTTTCTTGAGCCACGCTACCAATATTTGATATTTTTACGATATACTTGCCGTCTGACACTCCTTTTAAAATAAAAGCACCCTTTTCGTCAGTGCTTGTACCAATAGGAAGGGCCTTTCCGGTTTTAGCATTGAACAGCTGGACATTAACGAAGTCCATTGGTTCCCCCGTCTCTTTGTTGAGGACTTTTCCTGTTATGTCACCGTTGGCGAGAGCATAAAAAGAAGCCATGCTAAGAAAGCACGGCAATAGAAATTTGATTTTCATATTGTCAGTACCGTAGAAACGTATTAATTCGTTTAGTTAGGCGAGGAGATGCATAGACTTTGACAAGGAAGAAATAAGAAGGTTTAATGAGGTGAAAAAAAATTAGGCCCATTTTTTTATTAGGCCTAATTTTATGATGGTTTCTTAGAAGGGAAGGAAAAGGGATTCGAGCCAAATGGTGATGATACCGGCAAGGTAACCGATAAATGCGAGCCAAGTGATTCTCTTTGCATACCACATAAAAGGAATTTTCTCGATTCCCATCGCCACTACTCCTGCTGCAGATCCGATGATGAGAAGGCTGCCGCCAACTCCGGCGCAGAATGTCAGAAGATGCCAGAAAAGACCATCTTCTACAAATAATGCTGTGTATGAAGGATCAGAGGAAGCTGCTATGATAGCATCGTTGGCTACCGGATACATCTCCATACAAGCGGCTACAAGGGGCACATTATCCACAATAGATGAAAGAACACCTATGATGCCATTGATGATATATACATCATGAAACTTCTGATTGAGCCAATTTGCCAATTCGCCCAAAATTCCTGCCTGGCTTAAGGCAGACACAGCCATAAGGATGCCAAGGAAGAAGAGAATGGTCGACATGTCAATGCTTCTGATCACCTGAGAAACGCGACCTTCAATCTTACCGTCAAGCTTGTAGTGGCGCACAAGCAGCTCGGTGAGCAACCATAGGACTCCAAGTGAGAATAATATTCCCATATATGGGGCAAGGTGAGTTGTTGCCTTGAATATCGGCACGAAAAGAAGTCCGGCTACACCACAGCAGAGTATCAATATAGAAAGGTTTGGATGCTCCTCATACATCTCATAGCCAACGCGTGAGTCCTGGCTGTTGAGTGGTTCTACAGCTGTAGGAGGTATCATTCTGGTGGCAATGGCTACCGGGACTACTACAGACACGAGCGAAGGGAGAAGAAGGTTGACAATAAGGTCGACGGAAGACACGTAGTTCTTCATCCAAAGCATGATAGTGGTGATATCACCTATCGGAGACCAGGCTCCGCCTGCATTCGCAGCGAGAACGATGACGCACGAGAATAGCCAGCGTTCCTTATAGTTGGCAAGCATTCGCCGAAGCATCATCACCATGATGATTGTAGTCGTCATATTGTCGAGTACGCTCGATAAGAAGAAAGCAAATACCGAAAGCACCCACATAAGTTTGCGCTTGTCTTTGGCATGAATCTTGTCGACGAGAATTCGGAATCCTCCGTAGCGGTCGATCAGCTCCACGATAGTCATAGCTCCGATCAGGAAGACAACTATCTCGAAGGTGTCGCCGAGGGCTTCGATCATTTCTGATGAAATGCCGGGGTCATGGCTTCCGGTTGCATACACTGCCCACATAAGGGCACACATGATGAGGGCGAACGTAGCCTTGTTGATGTGAAGGACATGTTCGGAGGCTATCAGTAGATAGCCAAGGATAAAGATTACTAACAGTGTCGTAATCATGAGATTTGAATTATGAAGAAAATAAATACCTATCTGTAGGAGTCAGGATTAGTGGCTCCATACCTTGAAACACGACGCTAAATTAGTAAAAATATTTTGAATTTGTAGTTATTTTGTCAGGATTTTTTTATTGCGGGAGATTTTTATGCCGGGTGCCGACAGGTCGGTTATGGGGTGTCCTTGTAGGTCGTACCAGACGGCGGGCTGTTCGGTTTCAGCTTCAATGAAATTGACTGCCGAATCTTCAGCAAAAGAGCAGATTGTCTTCAGAGCCGGAGTCGCTTTCCCATCAAGGCTATTGAACAGAGGAGCGTTATACCATCCGCCAAGATTAGTGCCGTAAGCATTATATTCCATCCACCACCAGAACAGACCATTGACATTCTTATACTTTTCAAGAGTAGACACAAGATCTTTTGCAAATGCATCTTGCCCCTCATTGCTGTATGCCCATTTGCTCGAATAGTCGTGAGTAGTGCCCGGCACTTCCCATTTATAAGAATAGCCGGTCTCCACTATCATGATATTCTTTTCGGGATAGCGGGTCTGAAGAGCAGAGAGAGCAGCGTCAAGCGCACTCAGGTCGCCATGGAAATAAGGGTAGTAGCTGAGTCCGATTATATCATATTCCACATTTAATTTCTTCATCTGGTCGTAGAAATTTGTGAGGACATTCACCTGGGCTACTCTTTCGGTGTGAAGGACAATTTTAGCATCCGGACACACTTCCTTGCAAGCTTTGATGGCTTGGCTGAGAAGTTTCCCAAACCGGCTCCAGTTGGCATCACTTCCCATATAGGCTTTCTTAAGCGAAGAAGATGAAGCATTTTCGGCTCCCCAGAGCATACCATAGCTGATCTCGTTGCCTGGCTGGATGAATGTAGGAGTTACTCCGGCTTCCTTCAAAGCGAGTAGAGACTCCTTAGTATAATCATAGATTTTCTCATACAGTTGTTCGTCGGTCAATCCTTTCCATGCTTCAGGCGTCCATTGCTTCGCAGGGTCAGCCCAAGTATCGGAATAGTGAAAATCGAGCATTAGAGAGAAGCCGTTGTCTACAATCCTTTTGCAAAGAGGTGTGATATAATCCAAATCCTGGCAGGCATTAGGATCGTAAGTGGAAGGGTAATTCGATTTGTTGTCGGCTGGATTTACGAAAAGGCGAACGCGCATGGCATTCATCCCCTCGTCATGAAGCCAGGGAAGGAGATCTTTGATTTTAGTGCCTTCTTCTGTCTTGTATTGTGCTCCTGCTTTTTCATATTCCGGCAGGAGAGAAATGTCGCCTCCTACGTATCTTTGTGCAGAGACCGTCAAAAGTGATATGGAAGCGATGGCTAAGGGTAATAGTAACTTTTTCATTTTTCTTGGAGTAAAAAAACTGGAATAATCGTGGTATTTAGTATAATCGAAGTAATTGGGTTTTCTTTTTTGATTAGAGGATTACGGAGAGTATTTCGGTATCTTCGTAGCCGTCAGGGGTCCGAAGCCAGTCAGGGCGCTTGCCCGTGACGGTGAACCCTGCATTTTCAAAGACTGACTTAGCTGCGCGATTTGAGACTGCTACAGTGGCTGACAGTTGATGGAGTGCCAGGCGAACTCTGCAATACTCTTTAGCCGCTTCCAGAGCATGAGAACCGAATCCTTTGCCTCTATAATCAGGAAGGAGATAGATTCCCATGTCAGCTCGGAGATGTCGGGGAGATATCTCAAAGATGTCGAGAATCCCTATAGGTATATCATCCTTTTCAATTATAAGGCGCAACTGGCCGCTTCTCAATGGGTCGGCTTCGTAAGTCAGAGCATAATGCCGCAGTAATTCTCTGCTTAAGGGAGCAAGATAGTCGGAATATTTCCACGCTGCTTCATCATTTTCAGCTTCATACATCATGTCGGCATCTTCCGGCTCGAGAGCCCTTAGGGTTATTTCATCATTCATAATTCATAATGATTAGCTCTGAATGCAGAATTCATGATTCATCATTCTAATTTTTATTTGTAGGGGACTCGGTTTACTATGGAGCGTCCGAGAGTCAGCTCATCGGTGTATTCGAGGTCGTTGCCAATGCTTACGCCTCGGGCAAGCATACTGATTTCCACATCAAAAGGAGCGAGCTTACGTGAGATATAGAAATTAGTGGTGTCCCCTTCCATTGTGGGACTCAGAGCCAGAATCACCTCTGAAATTCCTCCTGCTGCTACGCGATCAATAAGAGATTGAATCTGCAAATCTGATGGGGAAACTCCTTCGAGAGGAGAGATCACACCCCCTAAAACGTGATAGAGACCTTTATGCTCGCGTGTCGACTCTATTGTGAGGAGATCCTTGATGTTTTCCACTACGCAAATGATAGATGCGTCCCTTGTAGAGTCGGAGCAAATCTCGCAAGTGTCGAATTCTGAAATATTGTGGCAGACTTTGCAATAACGTATATTCTTCCGCATATTGATGATCGACTCCCCAAGAGCCACTGCATCCGCTTCATCCTGACGGAGAAGGTGGAGTGCAAGGCGTAGGGCAGTCTTTCTTCCGATACCCGGAAGTTTTCCCAATTCAGCTACAGCATTGTCGAGAAGTTGAGAATTATAAGAATTATTCATATTGCAAAATTACAAATGATTTGCTAATTTTGCAAGAGAAAAAGAAAAACAAGATGATAGAGTATATAAACGGAACAATAGGTGAGCTTGAGCCTACTCTTGCAGTGCTTGAATGCAACGGAGTTGGATATGGGCTCAATATTACACTGATGGATTATGCCAAGCTGCAGCAGCTTAATGTGGCCAAACTGTATGTGCATGAGTCAATAAGAGAAGACGCGCATGAACTTTATGGATTTTTGACCAAACAGAGCCGCGAACTCTTTCGTCATCTGATCGGGGTGAGTGGGGTCGGCCCTAACACAGCGCGCCTTATTTTATCATCAATGACGGAAGATCAGCTTATCGATGCTATTGCCAACGACAAGCCTGCGGCATTGAAAAGCGTGAAGGGTATTGGAGGGAAGACAGCACAAAGGATAATTGTAGACCTTAAAGATAAAATAAAAGCTACGGATATTGCGTTAATTTCAAGTACGCCCGCAGTCGGGGAAGCGTTTGATGATGCAGTGGCGGCTCTCACAATGCTTGGCTTCAGTTCTCAGGCAAGTAGAGCAGCCCTCAAGAAACTCTTCACCGAAGATCCTAACCTCTCCACAGAGAAAGCCATTAAGCTTGCATTGACAATGCTTTGATGAGTCTGCGCAGAGGCAAAGGAGGGTCGTCATTAACCGAACGACAACAACTTGAGGAAGCGCAAATTACACATATCCAGGATCTCTCGATTGTCAGCACTCATAGCAGTGTTGGCACTCAGTGTTGCATCTTTCTCGCAGTATACCAAATCAACACTCGACCCTCCACCACCTCCTCCGGTGCCTGACACACAAGTGACAGGAGGAGATTCCGTAAAGACTATTTTCCCCGTAAAGCCAACCGTGCAGATAAATGCCGAAGATTTCCAGGGGAAAGAATATCCGGCTGACTTAAAGGACCCTAAGAATATTTCTACTCATGCCATCTATGATCCTGAGTTGGGAATGTATCTGATTCATACAAAAATAGGGGAGAAGGATATCATCACCCCATATATGATAAAAGCGGATGATTATCACGACATGCTCAATAGGGAAGAGATGTACGAATACTTCCGCACCCAAAATACAAGCAACTTCGAGAACAATGGCAAGCAGCCATTTAATATTCTCGATATGAACTTTGCCTTGGGTCCTCTTGAAAAAGTGTTTGGTCCCGGTGGTGTTAGACTGACCACACAAGGTTCGGTCCAGATCTCTGCCGGAGTTAAAAGCAACAAGACAGATAATCCGGCACTCTCGCTAAAATCGAGAAGAAAAACATATTTTGACTTCAACCAGAAGATTCAAGCCACTGTCAATGCATCGGTAGGCGACAAGATGAAGTTTAATATGAATTATAATACCGATGCGACATTCAGCTTTGATTCCCAAAAACTTAAATTGCAATACGAAGGAAAGGAAGATGAGATAATAAAGAATATAGAGGCAGGTAATGTCAGCATGACCACGGGAAGCAGTCTTATCCGTGGAGGTACAGCTCTTTTTGGCGCCAAGGCAAAGCTCCAGTTTGGCAAACTGACACTTACCGGACTCGTTTCTCAGCAAAATTCCGAATCCAAATCCATATCTACGCAAGGGGGAGTGCAAAGCACTGACTTTGCCATAAGTGCTGCTGACTATGATGCCAACAGGCACTTCTTTCTCAGCCAGTATTTCTACACCCACTATGATGAGTTTTGCTCAAAGCTTCCCTATGTCTCTTCCGGTATCAACATCACACGCATAGAAGTCTGGATCACCAACAAGACCCAGAAGTTTGACGAAAGCCGAAACTTCGTGGCTTTCATGGATCTTGGAGAAAATACAAGGCTTGCCACTGATTATTGGACTCCTGACTATTCGATCCCGGTTCCCTCAAATTCAAGCAACAACCTCTTGCAGGTGATCAAGACGGAGTATCCGGGTGCAAGAAACATCAATCAAGTCACAGAAGTGCTTAAGCCTCTCAATGCCTATGGAATAGAGGGAGGAAAAGACTTCGAGAAAGTTGAGAGCGCCAGACTCCTGAACTCAAGCGAATATACGCTTAATTCCGCACTCGGATATATTTCATTGAAGCAGGCACTGAATACAGATGAAGTGCTCGCTGTGGCATTCGAATATACATTCAATGGGAAAGTATATCAGGTTGGTGAATTTTCAGGAGATGTAACGTCGACTGAAAATGCACTTTTCCTGAAGATGCTCCGTGGCACAACGGTCTCTCTTAAGCTTCCAATGTGGCAGTTAATGATGAAAAACGTCTACAGCTTAGGAGCTTATCAGATTCAGAAAAGCAACTTCAAGTTTAACGTTAAGTTCCTGAGCGACTCCACGGGAATCGAGATTCCGTATCTTCCTGTGGGCACTATTTCCAATAAGCCCCTCCTTCAGGTGATGGGACTTGACCGTATCGACTCTAACGGAGAGTCGGTCAGCGACGGTATTTTTGACTTCATTGAAGGATATACCATACAGACATCAAATGGAAAAGTCATCTTTCCGGTAGCCGAACCGTTTGGCACCAATCTGCGCAAACAGATTGGAAATGATGCACTCGCCGACCGCTATGTCTATCAGGAACTTTATGACTCTACGCTCGTAGTGGCAAAGCAGTTTGCCGACAAGAATAAATTCACGATGTATGGTCAGTACACCTCCGGACGAGGCAGCCAGATCAACCTTGGAGCAATGAATGTACCGAGAGGTTCGGTAATCGTTACTGCCGGGGGTGCGGTGCTTACTGAAAACAGCGACTATACCGTAGACTACTCTATGGGTATTGTCACGATCACCAACCAAAGCATCATAGACTCTGGTACAAATGTGAGCGTATCGCTCGAAAACCAATCCATGTTCTCCATGCAGCGCAAGACGCTGATGGGGCTTGATGCACAGTATCGATTCAATAAAGACCTGACTGTAGGAGGAACGCTGCTCCATTTTGGTGAAAAATCTCTCACGGAAAAAGTGGGTATCGGGGAGGAAATCGTCAACAACACCATGTTTGGTGCCAACATAAGCTACAATAAGCAATTCATGTGGCTCACAAATCTTATCAACAAAGTCCCGACAATCAATGCGACTGCTCCCTCATCATTCAACCTTACTGCAGAATACGCTCAGCTCGTGCCATCAAAGCAGAAGACAGGCACCAATCAGGGCAGTTCCTATGTAGATGACTTCGAGACTTCCCAGACTGGTGTTGACCTAAGGAATCCCTATAGCTGGTTTTTGGCATCAGTGCCGCAAGATAATTCAAGCGATGCCCTTTTCCCGGAAGCTTCATTAAGCAACAATCCGGATTATGGCAAAAACCGCGCTTTGCTTGCTTGGAACTACATCGACCGTATCTTTACGCAGAAAAACAGTAGTATGCTCCCTGGATACCTTAAGAGTGATCTCAAACAGCTTTCTAATCCATACGTCAGAGAGATTCAGGTCAGGGAGATTTATCCCGGCCGACAGACCAACTATGGGGATGCAAATTATATCCAGACTCTCAATCTTTCCTTCTATCCGAAGGAGCGAGGCCCTTATAATGTTGATGCGGAGAATATCGACAGCGACGGCTCCCTTCTCAACCCGGAGAAGAGATGGGGTGGCATCATGCGTAAGATTGAGAACTCAAATTTTGAAACCTCAAATGTTGAGTATATCCAATTCTGGCTTCTTGATCCCTTCCTTGATAAAGATGCACCATCAAATCCGGGTGGCGACCTTTATTTTAATTTCGGTGAGATATCGGAAGACATTCTTAAGGATGGAATGAAAAGCTATGAAAACGGTCTCCCTGTTGATGGCAACAACGATTTCATAGAAGAGACCGTATGGGGAAAAGTGTCGAAGCAAAACTCCTTGACATATGCATTTGAAAATGCGCCGGATGCAAGATTGCTTCAGGACGTAGGTCTTGACGGAATACCCACTGAAGAGGAATTCACATATCCAACTTATGCGGATTTTGTTGAGAAACTGAGAAGCAGATTGTCCGGTGAGACCATTGCGAGCATGCAGGAAGATCCGATGTCGGTATTTAATGACCCGGCCGGAGACAACTATCACTTCTTCCGCTCAGACTATTATGATGCGCAGCACACATCTATCCTTGATCGCTACAAGCATTATAATGGTGTGGAGGGAAACTCTCTGTCTCCGGATCAAAGTCCTAATCCTCAGTATCAGTCGAGCCGTGCAGTTCCTGATGTAGAGGATATCAATCAAGACAACACACTGAATGAATATGAGCGTTATTTCCAATATAAAGTTTCTATCCGTCCGGAAGATCTTGAAGTTGGAAAGAATTTCGTCACTGATAAGCAAGTCACCAGTATTCCGACTCGCGACGGTCAATATCAGGAAGCTATATGGTATCAATTCAAGATTCCATTGACGAGTCCGGAAAAAGTAGTGGGTGGAATCAGTGACTTCTCTACCATCCGATTTGCGCGTATCTTCATGACAGGATTTTCAGAGACGACACATCTCCGATTCGGATCGCTCGAACTTGTCAGAGGGGAGTGGCGCGACTATAAATTCAATCTTAATTCCCGCAATGACTCTCCTGCAGAGGGTGAGCTTGACATGAGCGTCGTAAATATTGAAGAAAATTCAAAGCGCACGCCAGTCAACTACATTTTGCCTCCGGGTGTGTCGCGAATTCAGGATTCGAGCAGTGCAACTGCTACTCAGCTTAATGAGCAATCTCTCCAGCTGAAACTGACAGGAGTGCAGCCGGGCGATGCGCGCGGTATATATAAGAATACTCAGCTCGACCTCCGAATCTACAAGCGTCTCCAGATGTGGGTACATGCAGAAGCGGAAGTGGACGATCACACCAATCTTAAGGATGGCGACCTCGCTATCTTCATCCGTGTCGGTTCAGATGTCAAGAATAACTATTATGAATATGAGATACCGTTGGATATAACTCCACCGAGCAACTATAATAACTATTCATCTGCCGACAGATGGATTGTATGGCCTAAAAATAATTTCCTTGATCTGCCTTTCGAACTCTTCACTTCTACCAAGACTGAGAGAAACCGCGCTATGTCGGAAGGACAGGAGGGTGTGGGGTATATCAAACTGTATTCTACACGCGACCCCAATAATCAGCGAAACACAGTCTCCGTGCTTGGCAATCCTTCTCTGAGTGATGTGAGAACAATGCTTATTGGAGTGCGCAACAAATCGAACACGGTTAAAGATGGCACAATATGGGTCAATGAGCTTAAGGTGACCGATTTCAACCAAGAAGGTGGATGGGCGGCCAAGGTAAATGCCAATCTCTCCATATCCGACGTCGCGACTGTCAACTTTGCAATGCATAAGGAGACTGCAGGCTTCGGGAGCGTAGACCAAGGTCTTTCCGCTCGCCGCCTTGACAATTACGATCAGTATAACTTCTCGATTCAGGGAAATCTCGGAAAACTTGTGCCGGAGAAAGTGAAACTGGCTGCTCCGGTCTACTACGCCCGCAGTAGTGAGACATCTACTCCGAAGTATAATCCTCTTGATCAGGATATACTCTTGAAGGATGCCCTCTCGGCAGCCACTACCAAGGCCGAGAAGGATTCCATCAAGGGATATGCTTTGACAAAAAAGACAACGGAATCATTTTCTATTTCCAATCTGCGCTTTAATGTAAACTCCAAGAATGCAATGCCTTGGGATCCGGCAAACTTCACCATTGCTTTTAATTTCAACAAGCAGCGGAATATGGACCCGACGACTGAGTATGAGAACACTTCGGATTACAGAGGTTCGTTCCAGTATTCTTATTCTCCATATTTCAAGCCATTGAAGCCTTTCTCTAAACTTAACGGAAAATCAAAATTCCAGAAATTCCTTAAGGATTGGCAAATTAATTGGCTCTTCAACAATCTGACATTCTTCACGAGCATGTCGCGTCATTACTATGAGCAGCAAGTGCGCTCGGAAGTTGACGTTGATATGCAACTCCCAGTGCAGGTAAGTAAGAATTTTCTCTGGGATCGTCAATTGTCGCTCAATTGGAACATTATCCAGTCGCTGACATTCTCATTCCAGAGCAATACCACTGCAAGAATTGAGGAGACCATAGGTGCAGTCAATAAGAAACTTTTCCCGGATAAATATAGAGACTGGAAAGATACTGTAATCAACTCTATTAAGGGTCTCGGCACTCCATGGAACTATAATCAGACTTTCACCGGAAGCTATAAGGCTCCTTTCAATAAGATTCCGTTCCTTGATTATATCACGGGCAACCTTAGCTATACATCCACTTATCAATGGGATCGTGGAACACAAGTTCAGGGAGTAGATATGGGTAACTCCATACGAAACCAGACCACTTGGAATGCTGATGCCCGAATCAATTTTGAGACACTTTATAATCATAACAAATATCTTAAGGCAATCAACCAACGCTTCGCCGGAAAGAGCTCTACGAGCAAAAGAAATAATAATTCCAAAAATAAGAAGGCTGAAAAAGCCAAGCGCCTGGAAAAGAGTATTCAGTTGTCTGAAGACTCTACTACAGTCTTCAAACATAATTTGAAGACGAAAGACATCATTTACACAGCCATCGTCAATGGTAAGCGTTTTGAATTGAAGACGAAACCAATTGATGAAAACACCGTGGAGATTCTCAACAAAGGCACTGACATTGTCAAGATTATTGCGAAGGAGAAAGTGAAGGATGGTAAAAAGAAATTCGGCACAGAGATTCTCGAACATGGACTTCGGCTTTTGATGGCACCGCGCAGCGTCTCGATGCGTTGGCGACAGAATCATTCACTTAATCTTCCGCTCTTCAAGCCATCGGTAGGAGATGTCTTCGGGCAATCTAATGGTTATGGCCCGATGAGTCCCGGACTGGATTTCGCATTCGGATTCTTCGACGAAAGCTATGTGGATAAAGCCCTCGATCGAGGTTGGCTGCTGACAGATGGCCAAAATACTTCTCCTGCAATCTGGAATAGGGGAGAAGAATTCAATTTTGAACTGACTTTAGAACCGATCAGAGGATTGAAGATCACGTTGACTGAAAACCTTACCGACAACCGTACGAATCAGGTGCAGTTCATGTATTCAGATATGCCGACCTCGCGCACCGGAAGCTACACACGCACTCATGTGGCACTCAAGACTGCGCTCAAGACCTACAAGGCAGAGGATGGGTATAATTCTGAAGCGTTCAATAAGTTCCTGCAATATATTCCAAAAGTTGCAGAAAGATATGAAAGATTATACGCCGGCATGAACTATCCTAAGACAGGATTTATGGTGGGTAATCCTCTTGGTGGAACTGCTTATAATCCGGAGGTAGGTCAGGTGAGCCGTACTTCGAGCGATGTCCTGATTCCGGCGTTCCTTGCTGCATATAGCGGCACGGATATCAGCAAGATTTCACTGAATCTCTTCCCCGGGCTCTCTTCAATGTTGCCCAACTGGAAAGTGACTTACGATGGATTTATCAACTTAGGCAACATGAAGAAGTGGTTTAAGTCGTTCACTGTCCAGCACGCCTACAACTGTACTTATTCGGCGGGAAGCTATTCATCATATCTCAATTGGATTGGTGTCAATGGTGACTATGGTTTCACTCTTGATGAGAGCACTCAGTCTCCAATCCCTTCATCACCTTATAATATATCCTCGGTAGCCATCACGGAGCGCTTTAATCCCCTTATCGGTTTTAATGCCACTCTCAACAATGATCTCAAGGTGAATATGCAGTATACAGACAGCCGCACGCTCAACCTCAATTCCCAGGCAGGGCAGGTTGTGGAGACATCTTCTCGGCAGATTACCATTGGGGCAGGATATAAGATTGCCAACTTTAATAAGATTATAAAGATTGGTAGCCGACAAGGTGGAGTTAGCAACGACCTCTCGCTCGATGTGGATCTTAATTTTGCAAGCAACTCCAGTCTGATTCGAAGAATAGAGACTGCTTATACGCAGGCCACGCAGGGAACGCAATCCTTCTCTCTTAACTTCATGGCCAGCTATGTGCTGAGCCGTAGAATCACGCTTGCAGCATTCTTCGACCATCAGGTGAATACTCCGCTTGTGTCTTCAACGGCATTCCCGACTTCTAACAGTAACTTCGGAGTTTCTATCAATATGTCGCTGGCGAGGTAGGGTGTCAGGTATCAGGTGTCAGGTATCAGGTGTCAGGAGTCATGCTTCAGAGCTTGATTTTGGGCTGATTTGGGTCAAAAATATGTTGTAAAACATATTTTTTTAAAACAAATAAGATATTTTAGCGTTATATTATATGAAGACATAGTTGTGGAATAGAGTTTCCCAACTGAGATTAGTATTAAGTTTCGGTTCATAATTGCTTGATATAGCGATAGAAGTCGGGCAATATGAACGGCAATTTGCAGTTTTAATGCCGTAAAATCCGAAACGCCTCGGCAATCTCCTTGGCCCGCGTTGACGCGATGCCTTGCCGGGTATGTTTAACTAAAATATGTATTTATGAATTTTAAACTGAAACCAGCGGGAATCATCGTAGCTGCGGTCGGCTTGACTTTGCTCACATCGGCAGTATCTACGAAGAATGTACCGCTCGAGGTGGGTAATCAAGCCCCTGAAATTTCTATTTCACATGCTGATGGCAACTCAATGTTGCTCTCAGAATTGAAAGGAAAAGATGTGATTGTTAATTTCTGGAGTGTGAAGGATGCGGAGAGCCGCATTAACAATATCCGCCTCGCAAGAGAAGCCGAGCGCACCGGCGCGAAGTATATCGGTATGTGCATTGACTCAGACCGAGAGCTTGCTGAAGAAGTGATGAAATCAGACAATGGTTCTTTAGATGAGCTTTACTTCGCAGATCGTCAGGTGACTGATGAATATCAGCTGGCGAAAGGTACTCGGACAGTAAAAATTGACCCTTACGGCATTGTGGCCGCTATTGATTGAAAAA